>NZ_DJTF01000161.1:0-33645 GCF_002438125.1 Pseudomonas sp. UBA6315 | reverse complement strand
CCCGGGCGATCATCGACCTGGGCCATGCGCTGGGCTTTCGCATCACCGCCGAAGGCATCGAGACCCAGGCGCAGTACGACTTCCTGCGCAATGCCGGCTGCGACCAGGGCCAGGGTTACCTGCTGGCGCGGCCGATGCCGGCGGCCGACCTGGCGCGCTGGCTGGCGGCGCGCCGCGAGCAGGGCCGCCAGGCCGGCGCCTGAGCGGCGCTACAGCTCCAGCAGCGAGGTGGCCGGCGCGGCCAGTGCGCGCTCACGAAAGCGCGGGTCGGTGTCCATGCGCTCCAGGCAGCGCCACAGCGCTTGCAGGCCGGTGTCGTGATCGCCGATGTCTTCGATCAGCAGGCGCAGGTCGCGCCGGTACTGCAGCGGCACCCGTGCCCAGAGCTGCAGGCGCCGGGCGCTGGCATCGGCCAGCAGCTCCTGGTAATCGGTCACGGCCACCAGCAGGTCGACGCCGTGCTGCTGGTAGTAGTCTTCGATCTGCTCGCGGATCGGCAAGCCCAGGGCGGCGCTTTCCAGGCTCACGGCATCGGCAGTGGCGGGGGGCAGGATGAAACCGCTGGGCAGGCGCTGGAACTGGTTGTCGGACAGGTCGATGAACAGCGCTGATCGCAGGCGCTCGAGCCCCTGGGGCAAGCGCGTGAGGCTGCAGTTGACCATGAACAGCGAGGTGACGCTGGGCGTGTGTGACATGTCTGGCGCATTGAGCAGCGGGTTGTCGGAAAGGTCGAGCACACGCAGCGCGGTCCACTGCTCCAGGGTGGCCTGGGCCTGGTTGTCCCAGGTGATGCGGTTGTGCTCGATGTCGAGCCATTCGAGCGTGGCCGGTTGCGCCAGCTGCGGCAGGCGATCGAAACGGCACCGCTTGAGCATCAGCCGGCGCACCTGCGCCATGCGTTGCAGCCATTGCCCGGGTACTTCGCTGAGCAGGCTGTTGCCGCTGAGGTCCAGCTCCATGATGTGATTGAAGCCGTCGGGCAGGGCGAGGGCGGCCAGGTCGTGGTTTTCCAGCTCCAGGTTGGCCAGGTTGAGCCAGTGGATACGTTCGTCGACGCCCAGCCAGCGCACGGCATTGCGCCGCCAGGCGTCGAGGATGCGCACGCTGGCGCGTTGGCGCCGCGCCGTGCTCGCGGCCCAGCGGGCCAGGGTGTCGCGCAGTTGCTGCAGCGCGGCCTCGCGCACTTGCAACTCGTGTTCGGCAACCACCAGCGCGCGGCGCCAGTCGGCTTGCAACTGCTGGATCTGCGCTGGGCTGATGGCCGGGTAGAGCCTGCGCAGGCGCCCCTCCACGGAGCCGCTGGCCAATGGCGATAGGGGTGGCAACGGAGAAAGCGGGCCGCCGCCGCGCAGGCCGCCACGACGGGCCGGGCGCTTGGCCGCCAGGCCCCACAGGCGTTGCGGCCAGTGGGCGCGTTCGGCGAGGGCCAGTTGCTGGGTGCGCAGGCGCAACGCATCGGCGCTGCCCCAGGCCAGCTGCAGGCTCTGTGGCGCGCCCGCGTACAGCGGCTGATACGGCTCGGGGTAGAGCGGCCCGCTGGCCGGGCGTTCGCCGACATGGCGTTCGTAGCCTGAGTCGGACCTGAGCAACAGCAGCCGCTGGGCGGCGTTTTCGTCGCCCAGGCTCGCCAACACGTCGCCGCTCGGGCTGGCGGCGCGGATCTGCACATGCAGCTCGGCGGGCCAGCTTGCAACGCGCTCGATGCAGGCCAGCAGCAGGCGCTCGCTGTCGGGGTTGGCCAGGCGCGGCTCATGCAGCCCCTGCAGTGCACGCACCAAGGGCAGGTCGCGGCTGACTTGTTCGCTTTCCAGGCGTAGCCAGGCAGGCAAGTGGCCCTGCGCCGTCCAGTCGGCCATCTCGTCGGCGGACAGGCGCGCCAGCAGGCGCCTGGCCAGCGCGGTGTCGAGGCCGGTGTAGGCCTCTGTGAGTTGACGTTCGGCATCGGTTGCCACGCCGGCGTTGCGGCTGGCCAGGGCCAGGCGCTCTACGGTGTCGGAGAGCAGCACCGGAGTGGCCTCGCCCGCCAGGTGTACGGCCTGCAGGCCTGCGCGGTCGACGCCACTGATGGCCATGGCCAGTTGCAGCCGGGCGTCATCCAGGGCGTCGGTCGGCAAACCCAGGCGCCGCACGCACTGGGCATCGGACCAGGCCTGGGGCACTTCGTGCTCGGTGCGCCAGGCGCCTTCACCGTTATGTTCCAGGCGCGGGCGATAGGCTTCGGGGTCGCTGGGGTGGCTGATTCGCCAGCCAGGTTCGGCGGCGTCCTGGCTCACTTCGTACATGGCGCCCTCCAGCGCGATGAACTGCCTGCCGTCATGGGCAAACTGGCCGAGCGTGTTGGGCGTGCTGGATTGTGCAAGTGCTGCATCACTGGCATAGCCTGCCAGGGCCGGGCGCCACAGCCGGCGGCTGCCATCGGGCATCTGCACCGGCGCGAGGCTTTCCAGCAGCGGGCTGCCGAGCAGCTTCGGCACCACTTTGTCAGCCCCATGCAGGGCGCCGATCAAGGCCAGGTTCAGGCCCACGGCCTCTAAGTGCTGCAAGGCCAGGTGGCGGTCGCCGACGTGCCAGGCCTGGTAACCCTCGTACACGTCGCCGAGCAGCTGGCAGGCCATCACGTCTGTCATCAGGGTGCCGACACCGGGGACGAAGAAGCCCGCCAGCATCAGTGCGTCCATGCCCAGGCTCTGCCACTGGGCGATACGCCGCTGCCGGGCCTTGGCGTCGACGGCTGCCGTGGGTACTGCAAGGTCGGCTGCTTCTGCTTGCAGGCGGGCCACGTGATCATCGTGAAGAAAGGCAAATACGGGGGCGGCGATCAGCTCAGTCGTCAGGTGCAGGTCGGCAGTGGCTTCGAGGTTTTGTTGCAGGCGATCGACAAAGCGGTGCTGCTGCGCCGCCGACACGTAGCGCAAAAAGGCGCGTCGATACGCAGGTTGCCGCAGTTGAGTGAGCAGGTGCCGATGTACGCCCGCAAGCCCTTCGCACTGCAGCAGGACGTGCTCGTCGCCGGGCAGGTACAACAGCAGGCCCCTGGCGCCGGCGTCGATGATCAGTGCTTCATGCAGGGCAATCGCGAACAGCGAGGGTTGCCAGCAGCGCACGGCGGCGTCGCCCAGCAGCGCCTCGATGACATCGCGGGCGAGGCCGTCAATGTCATGGCGCAACAAGGCCAGGTCGGCGGCCAGGCGCAGGCGGTCGCGCTGCAGCGCCAGGCTGTCGCGGCGCACGGCCGGGCGGCCGAAGCAGGCCTGCAGGTGCTCCTGGTACTGCTTGCCGATATCCAGGTCACGGCAGCTGCGGGCGAAATCGTCAGGGGAGAGCGCCAAGGGCTTGAGGCTTGGCGTTTCCGATTCCAGTTCGATATCCACCCACGTCTCGCTGTCGCCCAAGGTGGTGCGGCCCACGATACGCACCTGTTCGAAGCGGGCGTCGCCGGCCAGCGTCAATGCACTGTCGATGCTGAACGTGGCCGTGGCTTCGAAGTTGTGCAGGGCCGCTTCCAGCAGACTGGTCTGCGTGTGGCGGGTGACATAGGTGCCAAAGGTGAACAGGTGATGGATTTCCACCAGCTCGGTGCTGCGCAGCGGGACCGCCAGTTGGTGCTCGGCCTGCAGCCGCTGCGCGAGCCGCGTTTCGGCGAACGGCGCAATGTTCTCAAGCCCCTTGAGCGAGCGCGCCAGCGCCTGTTGCGAATCATCTAGCCGAGCTTGGCTGGCCAGTACAGCGGCGCGCAGGTCGGGCGCCGCATTGGCGAACCAGGCGGCCTCGCTATCGACCAGGCCTTGGGCAGGCAGCAGGCTTTCGCGCAGTGCCTGCCAGTGTTGCGGCGCCGTATGCCGTGCCCAGGCAGGCAGTTGCGCTTCAATCAATTGTTGATGGGGGTTTTCACTTGCGGGCAAGTTCATGGTGGCGCTCCTGTTGAAAGAGCAGCCAGCAGGCCCGCACCTGCACAACCCCCGGAAGTAGATAATTAGCGATTGCCGTTATAAATGATGGTGCTATGCAGCAGGGGCAAATTTGACGTCATAAAATAAGGCCAAGTGCTAGCAAAATGCCGCTTGCCAAGGCGCGAGCTTGCATCTTAAATTGTTACTGAATGTTAGGGTGATAACGGATAAATGTTATTGATTTATCAGTAAGTTATGCGGCTGTGTTAATGAAACTTCATCGTCTTTTGCGATAACGCCAGTTGAAATATACAAAGGGACGTCAAAAAAGAATGAAAGCGCACCTGGTGGCAGTAGCCCGCAAACTCATCTCGCCCTCCCTGCGTTACGAGATCAGGACCGTTTCAAGCATGTTACGGGACATCCTCGGTCGGGCCTGTTTCTGGCGGTGGGAGATCGCCAGGTTCAGGCTGCAGCAGGCCAGCCCCTACGAAATCCTCTACATCGGCAGGAAGCAGCAGCGCGAAATGGCCAAGCTGCTGATCGGCGGCAAGGCGCCGCGCGATGCCGGCGATGTGCAAGGCTCGGCTACCCCCGCCGCGCAGAACCACGTGGTAGTGGTCAGCGAGGTGCCCACTGCCGGCGCATTGTCGGTGCCCCATTACCTGAGCGCAGTGGTACCGCTGGGGCGCTCGCTCGATGACATCACCGGCCGCTACGACAGCGAACTGCGCCGCAGCATCCGCAAGAACCGGCCGCTGTACCAGATGCGCCAGACCTTCGACGACAACGAAATCGCCATGGCCGACCGCGATTTGCTACGCCCATACGCCACGGCGCGCCAGGGCATCCATGCCGCGCAGTTCGCCACCGAGGAAGTGTTCCGCCTGGCCAAGGGCGTGGGCCGGCTCGACCTGATCACCCTCAACGACGAAGTGGTGGCCTGCCACCTGGGCTGCGAAATCACCCGCGGCGGCAAGCGCTACTGGAGCACCCTGCGCTTCGGCTACTGCGAGGCGGTGTTCTCCGACGCCAAGCGCCTGCGCGAGGTCAACTCGATCACCACCTTCATGGCCCTGGAATGGGCGCTGGAGCACGGTTACGACTACTACGACATCGGCCTGTGCCTGGCCCGCCCCGACGATGGGCTGCTCAAGTGGAAGCGCCGGCGTGGCGGCGATGTCGATTCGCTGGGCAATCACGCCTACATGTTCGTGCGCCTGCCCAGAAAGGGCACCGCGCAGTTTCTCTGGGACACGCCGCTGTTCGCCATGGAGGGCAACAAGTTGACGCTGCACCTGGGCCTGCCCGAAGGCGCCAGCGATGAAGAAGTGGCCAGCCGTTATCACGAAATGGTCTTTGGCGGGCTGCACAAGATCTACCTCTATGGCGCCAAGAGTGCAGGGGAGTCGTTCCTGGAAACCTTGCGCGCGCGTTACGCCACCTTCCATTCACCGCCCCAGATGGAGCGGGTGCCGTCCAGTTGAGCACCCCGTCTGGCCGGTAACAGACCCCTCGCGTCAGCCCCTTGCCCCGTTACCGTGGAGGCCGCCTCATGCAAAGCGATATCTCGAAACTCAGTGATTACCCGGTTGCCAGCGGCCATGCCTGGACGTTGGCGGCTTACCGGCACATGGCGCGAAAACGGCTGGCGCGCAAAGCGGATATCGAGCTCAAAAGCCTGGCGGTCAGAACCTGGGATATCGCCCCCGGCGAAACCACGCTGTCGCCGCCGGCCTTCTACCTGCCCAACCAGCTGGAGCGGGTGACCGGCTGGGAGGCCAAGCGCTTTTTCCCCTACGTGCACCCGGGGCGCACCATGGAGGGCGGCATCCGCGCCGAGCAGGGGCCAACCCGCGCCTACCTGCTCAAGGACGTGTGGCTGGTCGATGGCGCGCTGTACAAGGGCAATGCCAGCCACTGGCTGTCGCTCAAGCCCAGTACCTTCCCGCGCATTGCCGTGGAGCATGAGATCGAACGGGGCGCGGCCTATTGCACGCAAAACGGTAACACCTGGTTCGGCACCTGGCTGATGGAGGACTGCCCCACCTACGCCCTGGCCTGCAACGAGGGCGTGCCGGTGACCACCGCACCCTCGGCGCGCTACCCGCTGTTCGCCCAGGGGCCGGCCTATGAGCAGTGGCTGGGCATGCAGCCGGTGCGCCTGCGCAGTGCCTTCTTCCACGAGCTGGTGCTGTTCGACGATGTCAGCAACAACCGCAGCCGGCACCAGCGCTACAAGGCCATGGGCGACAAACTGCTGGCGCATGTGGATACCACGCCGCACCCGGGCGTGTTCATCCTGCGCGGCAGCGATGGCGACCTGCGGCTGTTGCGCAATGAGCTGGAAATCGCCGAGCACCTGCGCACGCAGCGCGGCTTTCGGGTGATCAACCCGATGCAGCTGGATGTGCCTTCGATCGTGGCCGCCTGCGCGGGCGCCAGAACGGTGGTCGGGGTGGAGGGCAGCCAGCTGGTACATGGCATCAATGTGCTGCAAGCCGGCTGCAACTTCCTGGCGCTGCAACCGCCAAACCGATTCGTCAGTTATTACAAGTACCTGACTGATCGCGATTACCAGCACTTCGGTTTTGTGGTCGGCGTGCCCGAGGGCGAGGGTTTTATCTTGGATATCGATGAAGTGGAACGCACGCTTGATCTTTTTCCGTCATAAAACGGTTGCTAAGCAGAATGATTCGCACCTGTTCTCGCCGTTGAAACACTCGAGCGCCGCCAGAAAAGCGAGTCGGTGGCGTTCGCCCGGCGTTGAAACGCGGCCAATGAGCGTCACAATATCGCGCAATTTCAATAACTTATTAATTGCTCCGCGCGGGCAGTTGGGGGTGCATTTTCTGCATGGCGGTAAATTGACGAGTACCGGGTCGGTCGATTGATTTTTATTATGGTGTCGGATCATTGACGTAATGTCATTGTGCCCATAAGCTCCAATCACCAGCAGTAAAAACTCTATTCAAACCAACAATAACTGTCCTCTTTTCAGGAGGGGAACATGCGCTCGACTCTGTTCATCAAATCGATTTTCCTGTTGGTGTTATTGAGCGGTGCGGCACGAGCGGCTGATTCTTATATGAACCAGACCAATATTGTTCCTTTGGCAACGGCGGGTTGGCTTTTTGCGTTTGCAGTCATTGGCTTCGTGGCGGTAGCCAATAGAAAGAAGATTTGAAGCGTTGCCCGTGTTAGTTGTTTGAAGTTTACCTTTCTTTATCGCGACGCCAGCAACTTGACGCACAAAAACGGACATTTGCGCTTTATCGCTGACGGTTGCTTGTCAATTTTCCAGCCATTGCTATATTCCACTGGCCAGACCCTTGGGCAGTGGTGGCAGGGGCAGGCAAGGCGGCATCGCGGTAAAGGGCCTGCAGGATTGCGAGGCCGGCGCAGCGGGTTTGCAGCTGCGTGTGGAGCGAGAGGCTTGCTGTTGTTCTCATTCAGTGCTCTTAACCTGGGCCGATTGGCCGGAGGGATCCCTCATGGCGCGTTTGCTGATTTCCCTGTTCTGCGTACTGTGCGCCTGGGCCGGCGCCAGCGTTGCCGATGACAGCACGTCCACCTACCTGTTGAGCCCCGGCGACAAAGTGTTGATCTCCGTGTGGCAGGAAGACACCCTGCGCCAGGAAACCGTCGTACTCCCCGATGGCAGCATTACCTTCCCCCTGGCCGGCCGCATCGATGTGGCGGGCCTGGATGTGACCGCAGTGGCCAAGAAGGTCACCGCCGGCCTCAAGCCTTTTCTTGCCGACCCGAACGTCAGCGTCGTGGTCACCGGCACCGCCGGCAACCTGGTGTACGTCCAGGGCAAAGTGATCAAACCAGGCCCGGTGCCAATGGCAGGCCCAACCGCCGTGCTGCAAGCCTTGAGCATGTCGGGTGGAATGGACAAATTCGCCGACGAAAGCGCCATCAAGGTGATCCGCGGCAGTGGCCCTGCACAAAAGGTATTGCCGGTGCGCTACAAGGATCTGGTTTCTGGGCGTGACATGTCCACCAACTTCCAACTTCAGGCTGGCGATACGCTGGTCGTACCTTGAATCTTCTAATAATTAAGAATTACTAGTGCCTATTTTTCGACCAAAGCGTATGGCGGCGGCAATCATGATGATGCCGTTCGCGGGGGTGGTTAGTGCCGCCAATTGGCAGTCTTCAGTTGTGGTACCCACGACTGTCGAGTACGACAGTAACCCATTGCTCCTGACGTCCAAGGAGAAAGGTGTGACGCGTACCATCATTGCACCCGACTACAACCTGATCGGTCAGTTCGACCGCGACCAACTGCGTCTGGGCCTGGGCATGAACCTGTTGCGCTCGTCCGACCGTTCGGTGGTCGACGACCGTGAAGACCCCAACCTGAGCCTGGGCTGGCAGCGCGAGACCGAGACCGGCGGTTTCGGCCTCCTGGCGCAGTACACCGAGAGCTCGACGCTGTCTGGCACGGTGCTCGACACCGGCGTGGTCACCACCGACGGCACGCAGAAGATGTCCTCGCTGACCGCCAACTGGAGCAGCGCGGTGACCGAGCGCAGCACCCTGGCCAACGAGCTTCGCTACAACCATGCGCGGTACGACATCACCACGCTGACCGGCTACGACGAGTACTCCAACTACCTGACCTGGACCTACGCCTGGAGCGAGCGCACCGACCTGATCACCGGGTTCGAGGCGCGGCGCTACGAGCCCCAGGACACCACCACCGCCATCGCCACCAACAGCTACGTGCCGAGCATCGGCATCAAGCACCAGTTCTCCGAACGCCTGGAAGGCGCCATGCATGTGGGCGTCAACGAAACCAGCGGCTCCGGTGGCGGGCGCCGCGGCGAAGGCGGCATGTCGCTGTTCTACCGCGGCTCGCGCGCCGAGGCCAGCTTCAGCGCCGAGCGCAGCACCGTGGCCAGCGCCGAGGGCGGTTTCGCCGAGCTGGACATGGTGCGCGGCGCCTGGAGCTACCTGGTCAGCGAAAGAAACCGGGTGGGCCTGGAAGCGTCCTGGCAGGACGCCAAGGGGCAGACGCCAAATACCTTGCAGACCTACAGCGCCTGGGCCAGCCACGAGTTCTCGCGGGCCTGGGACATGCGTTTTTCGTTGATGTACAAGGAGCGTCAGCAAACTGGCTTGCCAGATGCTGAAGCGACGATCGTGGGCATGACGTTGACGTACCGATATCCCGACATCTGACTCTTCGCACGGGTGGCCACACATGAAGACCGAGTACGAGCTGTCGATCAAAGATTACATCGCCATCATCAAGGACCGCGCCTTGCTGCTGGGGGTGAGCATCGTCGTCGTACTGGCAGCGACCGTGGGCGTCGCCCTCAGTGTGCCACCCATCTACCAGGCCACCGGCACCATCCTGGTCGAATCGCAGCAGATATCGCCCGACCTGGTCTCGGCCGGCAACACCACCTTTGCCGATGAGCGCATCGAGGTCATTCGCCAGCGCGTGATGACCCGGGAAAACCTGCTGCGCATCATCGACAAGTACGGCCTGTTCGCCGACAAGGGCCGGCAGTTCAGCGAAACCGACAAGATCGAGCAGATGCGCAACGACATCGTGGTGGCCACGCTCAGCACCTTCATCAAGGGGCGAGGCGAGGCGACCGTGGCGTTCACCGTGTCGTACGAGGACAAGCGCCCGGAAGTCGCCAAGGAAGTGGCGGACGAACTGGTGAACCTGTTCCTCAACGAAAACATCAAGCAGCGCACCGAACGCGCCACCGAAACCACCGAATTTCTCTCCCAGGAAGCCAACAAGCTGGGCGCCGAACTGGCCGACCTGGAAAACCAGCTGGCCGACTTCAAGCAGGCCCATGCCAATGCCTTGCCGGAAAACCAGCAACTGCGCATGAGCATGCTGTCGCGCTCGGAGCTGGAATTCCGCGAGGTCGACCGTGACTACAAGTCGGCCCAGGAAGAGTTGCGCTACCTGGAGCTGGAGCTGTCGGCTGCCAATGCCGGGGTGCCCACCCAGGCAGCCAATGGCCGCTCGACGGCCGCCGACCAACCGCAAGACCTGGCAAGCCTGAAGGCCGAGTATGCCCGCCTGCTGACCCGCTACACCCCGGCGCACCCGGACGTGCAGGCGATCAAGCGCAAGATCGATGTGCTCCAGGCCTCCGGTGAAAAGGGCGCGGCGGCTGCCGCGACGATGAACCTGGACGCCGCCCGGGTGCGCACCAAGATGGCGGCGGCGCAATCGCGCATCGCCTCGCTGGCCGAGCAGAAGCGCCAGCTCACCAGCAAGATGGAAGGCTACGAGGCGGATATCCTCGAAGCCCCGCAAGTGGAGCGCGGTCTGATCACGCTGATGCGCGACCACGACAACGCCCGCAAGAAGTACGAAGAAATCCGCAACAAGGAAATGGGCGCGAAGATCACCGAAAGCCTGGAGCAGGAAAACAAAGCCGAGCGCTTCGTGCTGCTCGAGCCGCCGCTGATGCCGGAAAAACCGGTCAAACCCAACCGCAAGAAAATCGTCGCCCTGGGCCTGGTGCTGGCACCGGCCGTGGGCGGTGGGCTGGTGATGTTGCTGGAGATGCTCAACCAGCGTGTGCGTGGCGTGGGTGCGCTGGAAAGCGTGCTGGGCAAGCGCGTGCTGGTGGCGGTGCCCTATATCGCGACCCAGGCCGACAAGGCCCGGCGGCGAAAATGGCTGATGCTGCTGATCGTCGCCGGCGTGGTGTTGCTGGCTATGCTGATGGTAGTCGTCCATGTGTTCTACATGCCGTTGGACGTCCTGCTGTTTAAAGCTATGGCTCGGTTTGAATAGGGAATGCAGCGATGGACAGAATTACGCCGGCTATTGGAAAGAACCTGCACCAGATCTCACCCACCCCCGTGGAAACCCCAAAGGCCCCGCTGTTGGCGGAAAAGCCCGAACCCCTGGGCGATTTCGACTACGTGCAGACCAAGGTGGTACCGCTGCGCGCGGAACACCTGGAACGTAACCGCATCATCTCGTACAACAAGAACTCGAACATGAGCGGCGCCATCGACCTGTTGCGCACGCAAGTGCTCAAGGCGATGGACGAGAACGGCTGGCGCACCCTGGCGATCACCTCGCCGACCCCGGAGGCCGGCAAGACCGTGCTGGCGGTGAACCTGGCCATGAGCATCGCCCACCACACCACCAAGACCGCCTTGCTGGTGGACTTCGACCTGCGCCGGCCACGGGTGGGCAGCAGCCTGGGCCTGCCGATGGACAAGGCGCTCAACGAGGTGCTCAGTGGCAAGGCGTGGCTGGAAGAGGCGCTGGTCAACCCGACGCTGCCGCGCTTCGTGGTGCTGCCGACCCGCGAACCGATCCCGATGTCTACCGAGATGCTGTCCTCGCCCAAGGTCGACAACCTGATCGGCGAACTGCGCGACCGCTACGATTCGCGCATCTGCATCTTCGACCTGCCGCCGCTGCTCAGCTCGGACGATGCGATCACCGTGCTGCCCAAGTTCGATTGCGTGCTGCTGGTGGTGGCCAACGGGATGAACAGCAAGAAGGACATCGAGGACTGCCTGTACCACCTGGCCAACGCGAACCTGGTGGGGGCGGTGTTGAACAAGGCCGATGAGCAGCCGCGCACGTACTACTGAGCCTTGAAGGGTACCCGGGGAGCAGGCCGCACAGGCCTGCTCTCGGCGTTTTCAGTGCCAGGGATATTGCATCTCCCACGCCCAGGCATGGCGCACGATCTGCTCCAGGGACGAAAACCGAGGCTGCCAGCCGAGCACGGCCCTGGCCTGCTCGGCATCGGCTACCAGGCGGGCAGGGTCACCTTCGCGGCGTGGCGCAGCAACCACGTTGATCGGCCGCTGGGTGACCTTGCCGGCAGCTTCGATCACTTCCTGCACCGAAAAGCCCAGCCCGTTGCCCAGGTTGAATGACGCGCTTTCGCCGCCCTTGAGCAGGTACGCCACCGCCAGCGCATGGGCCGACGCCAGGTCGGCGACGTGCACGTAGTCGCGGATGCAGGTGCCATCCGGCGTGTCGTAGTCACGGCCGAACACGGTAATGGCCTCGCGCCGCCCGGAGGCCGCCTGCAGGATCAGCGGGATCAGGTGGGTTTCCGGCTCATGGCACTCACCCAGCGCACCCTCGGGGTCGGCGCCTGCTGCGTTGAAGTAGCGCAAGCTCACCGACTTCAAGCCATAGGCGCGGTCGAAGTCCTGAAGAATCTGCTCGACCATCCATTTGCTGCGCCCATAGGGATTGATCGGCGCCTTGGGGTGCTGTTCGTCGATGGGGACATAGTGCGGATCGCCGTACACGGCGGCGCTGGAGGAGAAGATCAGGTGCCTGATGTCGGCCCGTACCATCGCCTCCAGCAGGGTCAGCGTGGCCGCCACGTTGTTCTGGTAGTACTTGCCAGGGTCGCTGACCGACTCGCCCACCTGGATGAAGGAGGCGAAGTGGAACACCGCATCGAAGTGGTAGTCGCCGAACAGCCGGTCGAGGGCGCGTGCGTCGGCGATGTCCAGCTCGACCCACTCGATGTCGGGCGCCGTGGCCACGGTGTCTGCAACCACCACCTCATGGCCATCGCGCAACAGGTGCTTGACCATGTGCGAACCGATATAACCTGCACCGCCGACAACCAAGTACTTCATCCAATCCTCCTGGAACAGACGCAGCGTCGAATGCCTGGAATACAGGTCTGAACTGACTCTAGATGGCTATTTCAGGAACAGCCAGTTGGCCATCTGCTGGCCGTCGAAGGTGATTCGGTAGCGCCCATCCTGGTAGGTCGAGGCCATGGCCTGCTCGCTGCCATCGGCCTTGCGCGCGTACAGCTTCAGGCCCTGGGGGGCCTGGATGGTCAAGCTGCCTTCGAGCGGCTCGACATGGAACGGCGTCATGTCGTCGGGCCGTGGCACGGCGCGGCTGCCGAGCGAAATCAAAAGACTGCGCGACTGCTTCAGCGGCTTGGCGTCCAGGCTTTGCACCACCACGCTGGCGTAGGCGGTCTTGAGTTCGACCGCGATGTCGCCCAGGCGCAGCGCCTGGCCGCCCAGCCAGCCGGTGGCGGCCTGGGTCAGCGGCGTGTCGATGGTGTACAGGCCTTGCTGCCAGTTGCGCCTGAGCTCGCCGGTGTCGCTGGTCGACTCGCTGGCGTTGGCATCGAGCAGCGACTGGTCCGGGTCTTTCAACACCTGCGCATCGTTGGGCACGGCGCCTGGCTGCAGCCAGGGCAGTTCAGGCGTCTGCGGCAGGGCGATCTGCAGCCGGCCTTTTTCCATGGCGGTGCGCAGCAGCACCGAATTGGCCGGGGTGATGGCCCGGTTGAACAGGGTTTCGGCGCTGGGTGCGAACACGTAGCGGGTGTTGGCCTGGCGCACGTCTTCGCGGCGATAGAGCAAGGCGGCGGCGGGGAGGGTGGCGATCATCGCCGGGTCGTTGTAGGCGTTCCAGTTGTCGGCCCGGCGCCAGCCTTCGAGAAACGCCTGCTGGCTGTAGGCGTACTGCATGATCGCGTCCCAGCCCTGGTGGCTGGCGGTGCCGGCCACGTACAGCGGCAGCGAATGGCGGTCGGGCAGGGGGAAGGGTTCGGCGTTCCACTCGGTGACGGTCATCGGCAGGCCCAGCACCTGGGCGGCGCCGAGCCAGTTGATCATGCCGTCGCTGGTCAGCGGGTTCTTCTGCAGCTGGCCAATGCCGCCGTAGGCGTGGGCATCGATCACATTGCCGGCGGTGAGCGCCGGCAGCGCGGCCAGGCCGTTGCCGCCCCAGGTGCTGGTGGTGACGATCGGCACCTTCACCCCCAGGGTGCGCAGGTGGTCGATCATGTCGACATTGAAGCGGTGCTCCAGCTCGTTGAGAAACAGCTTGCCAGGCCCCGGCTCCCAGGCGCGCCAGGTCTTGTCGGCGGGCAGGTTGGCGCGTGCGGCGAAGGCCTTGGCCTGGTCCATGAACAGGCGGTTGTGCTTGGGCACGCCCTTGTCCGGCAGCAGGGCGTTGCCAAAGTGCTGGGTCACGTCGTTTTCGTTGGTGATCAGCACGGCCGCCACGGCTGGGTCGTCCTTGTAGGCAAGGCCAGTGAAGCTGTTGACGTGGCCCAGGTACTGCTCGGCGAAGCGCTTCATGGCCTGTTGCAGGGTCACGTTGACGTAGGCGTAGCCCTTGATGCCGGCGTACTGCTCGCCCTTGGCCAGTTCGTCGAAGGCATAGATGTTGTCATTGACGGTGACGATGCGCTCCACGTGCAGGTCGAGCCATACATAGATGCCTTCATCCTTCAGGCACTTGATCCACCAGTCGAGCTTCTTCAGCGAGGCGGGGCTCAACTGCTGGGTGTCGCGCAGGGTTTTGACCTCGCCGAAGACGTTCGGGCTGACCCAGGGCGAGTCATGGTGATGCAGCCGCACCAGGTTGAAGCCCAGCGCAGACAGGCGCTTGGCCTGTTGCTTGATCTCATCGTCCGGCGTGTTGAACAGCGCATAGGCCGACAGGTTGGTACCCCAGAAGCGCGCCGGGGTGTTGTCGGCGAACTGCAGCTGCTCGCCGACGGCCTTGACGAAGCCGCGCTTGCCGGCGGGTTTTTCTGCGGCGTTGAGGAACGACAGGTCGACCGGCGAGGTGCGCCAGCCGAGCTGGTCGTCTGGCCAGCGCGTGGGGTCGGCCAGGCCGAAGCGCTCGGTCGGGGTGGGGGCGAGCTCGATATCGCCGGTGAGGTTCAGGGTTGCCTTGATCTGCTGGCGGCCGGGTTCGATCGGGTCGGTATAAAAGAACGCGCGGATTTCGGAGGTATCGCCGCGCTCGAAATACACCTTGGCCAGCGCCGGCTCGAAGCGCAGTTCGATGCGCCGCGTCGCACTGCCCCATGACCAGCCGCGATTGCCCGGCAACAGCTGCGGCTCGCCCATCTGCTGGCTGAACAGCGCAGGGTCGAAGCGAAACACCATGCCGCCGCCCATCACGCCGCGCTTGAGGCTGTGGGCATCGAGGTCGAAGGCCCAGCTCAGGGTCTGCGGCTGTGGCTGGGTGATTTCTGCCGCCAGCTCGAAATCCAGCTGCGGGTTCTTGCCGTTGAGCGTGTAGCGGTAGGGCGCGTTGACCTTGAACGCGGTACCGAAGCCGGTCCAGCTCCAGTCGCCGCCCCAGAAATCGAAGCGCGCCTGCATCGCCGGGCCGCCACCGCGGCTCACGCTGGGCAGGCCGTTCTGTTCGTCGACGCTGACGGTCCACTGCGAAGAAGACCAGGCCAAGGCTGGCACTGCCAGCAGCGCGACGAGCCACGATGCCCTGAGCCCAGGGCGCAGACCAATCCTTGTCATGAAAGTACCTGGTTCGTCGGCTGGGAGGTTTCCAGCGCGCTGGTTTCGCTGCTTCTGAGCCTGCGCACCATCTGCACGTAGGCCACGCCCAAACCGCCTACCGACCAGTACACCACCGGGATCACGGTGATGCTGCTGACGGTGAAGATGATCACCAGGATCCCCAGCAGGGTTGCCAGCAATGAGCGGCCCAATCGTCGGTGCTCGTCTTCCTTGTCGGGGAATGCCCGCAGCGCCTTGTAGATCGCCAGCAGCACGCTGGCAAAGAACGCCACGAACAGCGCCAGCCCGACCAGGCCGAAGCGCAGCGCCATGCTGATGTAGCTGTTGACGATGTCGATGATGCCCTCGCCCTGGATCATCGACTGCATTTCCGGGGTGTTGCGAAAATCGAAGGAGCCGAACAACGGGTTGCGCTGGATGGTGATCCAGGAATTGTCGAGCAGGCGCTGGCGGTAGGTGATGTTCTCTTTTTCCAGGTTGCCGACGAACGGCAGCAGGTCGAGCACCTTCTCGCCACCGGGCAGCAGGGTCAGCATCGGCAACGCCAGCAGCCCGGCGCAGGCCAGCAGGGTCAGGCGCTTGACCGCGCCTTTGCCGGTGGCGATGAACACCCCGATGATCACCCCGGCGCCAATCCACGGCCCGCGCGACAGCGGCACCACCAGCCCTGCAGCCAGCAGCAGGGCGCCCATGTAGCGTTGCAGGCGGTTTTGCACGTAGCTCTGCACGAACAGGTACATGCCGATGGCCACGCTGATCACATAGGCCAGGGCAATCGCCTGGCCGGTGGTGGCGCTGGCGCGCAGCGAGCCGCCACGGCTGAGGTAGCTGGACATGCTCCACTGCACGCCCATGGCGCTGATCAGGCCGTTGTACAGCAGCCAGTGGCGGGCGAACTCGGCCACCGCGATGATCGCCAGGAGAAAGGCGGCGATGACGAAGGCGAGCAGGGCGTCCTTGAAGTCCTGCACGGTCTTCAGCCCACGGCTGGCGACGTAGTAGGGCAGGAACACATCGATATACAGCGACACCGCCTGTCGCAAGGTGTCGGTGATGGTGGTTTCGCGCAGGTACAGCAAGGTCATCAGCACCAGGCTTGCGGCCAGCAGCTTGTCCGGCAAGGTGCGGCCGAAGCGCACCGTGTCGGCCTGCCGGCCCAGGGCCAGGGCCGTGGGCAGCAGCACGCAGACGGTGAGGATGCGGATGTGGTTGAGCTCGATCAGATAGTTGATCACCCCGAACCCCGGGATATCCACCGAGGCCGGTGGAATGGCGAACACCAGCATGAAGAACAGCGCCATGGCGTTGTGTTCGCGGCGCCTGGCCACCAGCAGGGTGATCACCGCCGCCGCGGTGTACACCCAGAAGCTGAACGAGAAGAACGCCAGCAGGGTGATCAGCAGCCACAGGTTGCGCCGTCGCTTGTAGTCGCGGTCGGGAATCAGGTCGTT
Source organism: Pseudomonas sp. UBA6315 (assembly GCF_002438125.1). Lineage (NCBI taxonomy): Bacteria > Pseudomonadati > Pseudomonadota > Gammaproteobacteria > Pseudomonadales > Pseudomonadaceae > Pseudomonas > Pseudomonas sp. UBA6315. The sequence continues at coordinate 17,021 of NZ_DJTF01000161.1, read as the reverse complement.
GGCGGGCCTGCGGGCCAGGAAGAACACCACGCTGGCGACGAACAGAATGACGATCAGCGCACGAAATTGTTCGGGCATGGGCTACAGGCACCTATCAGTCGGTGGACGACGGCTAGCGTCATGGCTAATTGAAACTATAGTGACTTCTAGCCATTCAGTCAGAGATTGAAGTCATGCCGTCGATTGAAGCGTCAGCAGCTGGGAGCCTGCGTAAGCGTGCGCTGGGCGCCGGGGCATGGAACCTGGTGTCGCTGGTGGCCTCGCAGGTCATGCGCCTGGGCGGCAACCTGATCATGGCACGCCTGCTTTTACCGGAAATGTTCGGGGTGATGGTCATCGCCACCACGGTTTCGGTACTGCTGCACCTTCTGTCGGATGTTGGCTTGCGCCAGAACATCATCCAGAGCCCGCGCGGCGACGACCCGCTGTTTCTCAATACCGCCTGGACCGTGCAGATTCTGCGCGGCCTGCTGCTGTTCGGCCTGACCCTGCTGCTGGCTGTGGCCGCCTGGGCCGCGCAAATGGCCAACCTGTGGCCGCCGGCTTCTACCTACGCGGCGCCGGAGCTGCCCCTGGTGCTGGCGGTGACTGGCCTGCAGGCGATCATCTGGGGCTTCCAGTCGACCAAGATGGATGTTGCCGTGCGCACCTTCCAGCAAAAGCGCGTGGTGCTGATCGACCTGGCCTCGCAGACCATCGGCCTGGTGGTGATGCTGGTGATCGGCTGGTTCACCCGCTCGATCTGGTCGCTGGTGGCGGCCGGCGTGGTGGCTGCCCTGGCCGGCACGGTGCTGGGCCATACCGCGATGCACGGGCCGGCCAACCGCCTGCAATGGGACCGCACCGCGCTGGCCGAACTGGTCAGCTTCGGGCGCTGGATCCTGCTGTCGTCGATCGTCGGCGTGCTGGCGATGTACGGTGACCGCATCTGGTTCGGCGCCAGCATGACCGTGGCGGAACTGGGTGTGTACTCGATTGCCGTGCTGATCCTCGGCTCGATCCAGACCGGCCTGATGAAGCTGTTCGGCGCGGTCGCCCTGCCGGCGTTCAGCGAGGCCACCCGCGATGGCGACAAGGCGCGCCTGCGCACCCTGTACGACCGCTTCAAGCTGCTGGTCGATCTGGTCATGCTGTTCGTCTGCGGCCTGTTCCTGACCGGCAGCCCGCTGCTGATCGGCTGGATGTACGACGCACGGTATGCCGACGCCGGGCCGATGCTGGCGATTCTGTCGCTGTCGTTCTTCACCCTGCGCTACACCTTGACCCACCAGATCTGGATCGCCCTGGGCCACACCAAGTATCAGGCCATGGACAACATCATCCGCCTGGTTTCGCTGTGGCTGCTGTTGCCGCTGCTGCTGGCCATCGGCGGGCCGCGCCTGGCGATCTGGGGGGTGGCGCTGCACGCTTTGCCGACGCTGGTGCTGATCGTTTACGTCAACCGCAAGCTGGACATTCTCAACATCAAACGTGAACTCATCGTGCTGCCAATGGTGCTGGTCGGGGCACTCTGTGGCGAGCTGGCGGTACGCATCTTCAACTGGTTCTGACCGATACGACAACAGTGGTGCCCGAGCGATGGGCAGGGTAGCGCATCGCGGATAAGTGACTAGGATTCTTAAAAAAATGGCACGGGTGGTCTGGGGATCATGGGGAAGCTTAAGTACTGCACTGCGCTGCTCGATCGTAGGGGCTTTCTACGCAATTGCGTGTTGCTGGGGGTGGGTGGCGCGGTCCTGGGCGTTGCGCCCGGGCTGGCGCGCACTGCTGCAGGCAAACCCGCCGAGCCGAACGGGTTCGTCGTTATCAACGGTTGGGTGTTGCCGTCCCAGTACTTGCGGAACGACTGAACATGATCAACGACTACCAGACGCAGAAGACCCTGCGTGATCATTATGACGTGTGCATCATCGGCGCCGGCCCTGCCGGCATCACCCTGGCCCTGCGCCTGGCGCAGGCCGGCTGGCGGGTGGTGCTGCTCGAGGGCGGCGGCCACGAGTACGCGCCCCGTTCGCAGGAGTTGTACAAATGCACCTCCTCGGGGCTGGAGCTGTACGCCGAGGAAACCCGCCTGCGCTTTCTTGGCGGCACCTCCAACCACTGGGCAGGACGTTGCCGGCCGTTCACCGCGTCCGACTTTGCCGTGCAGCCACCGGGCGACCTGCCGGGCTGGCCGATCCCCTATGCGGAAATCGAGCGCTATCTGCCCGCCGCCATGGACATCGTCGACCTGCCCCAGGGCAAGGCCTTCCAGCCACTGAATGTGGCCCTGAAGGGTGGCGACTTCGACGCCGACCGCTTTTTGCTCAGCCCGCCCACACGCTTTGCGCAGAAGTACGCGGCCGCGCTCAACGACACCCCTGGGCTGGACGTGTTCATCAACTGCAACTGCGTCGATCTGGAATTCGACAAGGCCAGCGGCCGCCTGGCCTCGATACAGGTGTCGGACTACGAGCGCAATCGCCAGCGCCTGGTGGCGAAGAAGTTCATCCTCGCCACCGGCGCCATCGAGAACGCCCGCCAGCTGCTCAACAGCCAGTCGCTGCAGGCCGCCGGCGTGGTGAGCCCCGACGGCCTGGCGGGGCGCTGCTTCATGGAACACCTGAACATCGACATGGGCACCTTCATCCTCAGCGACGGCCAGGACGGCAGCCAGCACCAGTACTACACCACCGATGCCTTCGTCGCCGAGTACCACGCTGGCAAGGGCAATGTCACCACCGCCGTGCTGGAAGAGGTCAGGACCTACGGCAGGACCGCCGAGGTCAAGCACTTTTTGGAAAACCTGGCCTGTGACATGGGCGTGGCCAGCAAGATTGCCTTCATCGCCAACTTCAGCTGCCCCGGCGACGGGGTGATCAGCACCATGATCGAGCAGTTCCCCAATGTGCAGAGCCACCTCTCGCTGCTGGATGAAAAGGACGCGCTGGGGATGGGCAAGGTCAACGTCAACTGGGCGCTGAGCGAGCATGACCGGCACACCATCAAGTGCATCGGCAGCGAGCTGGCCAAGCAGTTCGCCGACACCGGCCTTGGCTTCGTCAAGTTGAACGATTTCGTCTACGACACCAGCCTTGCCCTGAAGCTGCAGCCGCATGCCCACCACATGGGCACCACGCGCATGGCAGCGTCGCCCGAGTTCGGCGTGGTCGACAGCGATTGCAAGGTGTTCGGCACCCACAACCTCTATGTGGCCGGCAGCAGCATCTTCGCCACCAGCGGCGCCTCCAACCCGACCATGCCGCTGCTGCAGTTCGCCGTGCGCCTGGCCGAGCACCTGGACGACAAACTGAAAACCAGCAACAAGGCGGTTTGAGCCGCAAAGGAGTGTGCCAAGGCGACAAGCAACGGTTACAGCGCGGTTGACAAGGGTTGAGTGCGATGCGGTCAGCACCAAGAAGAACGAGACCGGTTCGCCTCAGGGACAGTCCAGGAAGGGTTTACTAACGAGGCAAACAGCATGTTCGGATGGCTACGGAGCGCCGTGAAACATTACGCCAACTCAACCGGGCGGGGAGGCTCGCTGTACAGGAAACTGTGCAATCCCACACCGTTGCAATGGGGCACCTACCTGGCGCGGTGGGGCAAGTTCCACTCGATTGGCAACAACGTGCACATCAACTGCGGCTGTTGCGTCACCGACCCGACCCTGGTGCGCATCGGCAGCAACGTGGGCCTGTCGGACTGCACCCTGATCGGGCATGACGGCGTGGTGGCACTGATCGAGGTGTGCTACGGCAAGCAGCTCGATTCGGTGGGCTACATTGATATACGAGACAACTGTTTCGTCGGCCACGGCGCCATCATCATGCCGCGCGTGACCATCGGGCCCGACTCGGTGGTTGCCGCCGGTGCCGTGGTCACCAAGGACGTGCCACCGGGCATGGTGGTGGGCGGCAACCCGGCCAAGGTCATCTGCACGACTGCGGCGTTGATCGAGCGGGTGGAGGAGCGGTGCAATTCGTATCCCTGGATAGACCTCGTCAAGCAGCGCAAGGGCGCCTTCGACCCCGCGCTGGAACCGACCTTGGCGGCAGTGAGGCGGCAGTACTTCTTTGGGGACGGCAACAATGGATAGCAAGCCCGTCGATGTGATGGTGGTCAACTTCAACACGGCCTCCTTGCTGCAGCCGATGTTCGACGCGCTGCGCGAGGCGGGCAGCGAGCGCCTGGCCAGTTACCTGGTGGTGGACAATGCCTCGGCCGACGATTCGTTGGTGCGCATGGCCCAGGTCTGCCCCGAGGCGCTGCTGCTGAGCAACCAGAAGAACGTCGGTTTCGGCCGCGCCAACAACCAGCTGCTGGCCCACCTGCAGGGCAAGTACGCGCTGCTGCTCAATACCGATGCCTTCGTTGCCAGCGACTCGCTGGAAAAGACCATCGCCTACATGGACGAGCACCCCGATTGCGGCGTGCTGGGCGTGCGCCTGGAAGGCCGCGAGGGTGACCTGCAGCCGTGCTGCCGCTATTTCCCCACCCCCTTGAACGTGTTCGTTTCGCGTACAGGCCTGGGGCGCTTGTTCCCTGGGCTGAAGATGGTCGACGAGATGAGCTGGGACCATGGCTCGGTGCGCGAATGCGACTGGCTGCCGGGGTGCTTCTACTTGGTGCGCCGCGAGGTGCTGGACAAGGTGGGGCTGTTCGACCCGCGCTACTTCCTCTACTACGAGGAAGTCGACCACTGCAAGCGGGTCAAGGAGGCCGGCTGGAAGGTGGTGTTCTACCCGCATACCACGGTGGTGCACATCGGCGGCGAAAGCTCCAAGTCGGTGGCTGAGCTTGAGGCCGCCAGCCGGCAGATCTCGGCCTACCAGATCGAAAGCGAGCTTTTGTACTTTCGCAAGCATCACGGCGCGGCAGGGCTTGCCCTGCACATGTGCCTGGTGAGCCTGGGCGATCTGGTGCTGGCCCTCAAGGCGCTGCTCAAAGGGCGCGGCTGGCCGGCCATCCGGGCCTGCTGGCTGCACACCCGCGCCACCTGGTCGTTGCTGTTCAAGACTCGCTACGCCACACAGCCAACACGCTAGGAGGGGGCCATGTTCGACAACATCCGCGCGGACTTGCGGGCATACAAGGGCGACTGGGGCGCCCAGGGCTTCTGGGTGATGCTGGTGTACCGCTTCGGCCGCTGGCGCTACGGGGTGCGCCCGGCGCTGCTGCGCAAGCTGCTGTCGTTCATCTACAAGGTGTTGTTCAAGTTCGTGCAGATCATCACCGGGGTCGAGTTGCCGTGCGAGGTAGAGGTGGGCCGCAACTTCGTCATCGACCATTTCGGCGGCATCGTCATCAGCGGCTACGCGCGCTTTGGCGATGACTGCAGGATCCGCAACGGCGTGGTGGTGGGGCTGAAGAATGTCAGCGAGCCGACTGCGCCTGTGATCGGCAACAACGTCGATATCGGTGCCGGGGCCAAGCTGCTGGGCAATATCCGCATCGGCGACAACGTGGTGATCGGCTCCAATGCGGTGGTGCTGATCGATGTGCCGGACAACTCGCTGGCGGTGGGGGTGCCGGCCACGGTCAAGGCGCGCAAGCACGAGGCAGTGCAGTACACATGAGCCGGCCCCAGGGGCGGCGGTGATCGGCAAGTGGCGTTCAGGGGTGGCGAGAGGCGCATGGAGACAGGCATCGGAGTGGTGGTGATTGGTCGCAACGAGGGGATGCGCCTGGAGCGCTGCCTGGCCTCGCTGGCCAGCGGCGCGGACCAGGTCGTGTATGTCGACTCCGGTTCCACCGATGGCTCGGTGCAGCGGGCACGCAGCCATGGGGTAGAGGTGCTGGCGCTGGACCTGAGCATCCCGTTCACGGCTGCCCGGGCGCGTAACGAAGGCTTTGCCTGCCTGCTGCAGTTGCGCCCGGAGCTGCGCTACGTGCAGTTCGTCGACGGCGACTGCGAGGTGGTGGCGGGCTGGCTGGGCAGCGCCCAGGCGTTTCTCGACACCCACCCCGACGTGGCGGTGGTGTGCGGGCGGCGGCGCGAGCGCTTTCCCGAGCGCTCGGTGTACAACCTGCTGTGCGACCTGGAGTGGGACACCCCGGTCGGCGACGCCAAGGCCTGTGGTGGCGATGCGCTGATGCGCGTCGATGCCTTCAGGGCGGTGTCCGGCTACCGCCCGGAGCTGATCGCCGGGGAAGAACCGGAGCTGTGCGTGCGCTTGCGCGCCCGTGGCTGGAAGATCTGGCGCCTGGACGCCGAAATGACCTTGCACGATGCCGCCATGACCCGTTTCAGCCAATGGTGGCGGCGCTGCGTGCGCGGCGGCTATGCCTTCGCCGAGGGCACCTACCTGCATGGCTACCCACCCGAGCGCCATTGGCGGCGTGAGTCGCTGCGCGCCTGGCTGTGGGGGCTGGGCATCCCGCTGGTGACGCTGCTGCTCTGGGCGCTGCTGGGGGGCTGGGGCTTGCTGCTGCTGGCGATCTACCCGCTGCAGGCCCTGCGCCTGACCCGCCGCGGTGGCCGCACGCTGCGCGAGAACGGCTTGCAGGCGGTGTTCCTGGTGCTCGCCAAGTTCCCTGAAATGGTCGGGCAGGTGAAGTTCCTGCTGGACAGGTTGACCGCCAGCAAATCGGCTTTGATCGAGTACAAGTGAGATGACCATGAACCTCGTTTCACTCGCCAGGACCCTGCCAGCGGTACACCCCGGCCTGTCGCCGCGGGCGCTGAAGAACCGCCTCGCACTGAGCCTGCTGATGGTCCGCCAATGGCCCCAGCTCGGCACCTTCGTGCAGCGCATGAACACGGCGCTGGGCGCCGAAGGCTGGGCGGCGCTGGGTGACGACAGCATCGGCATCCTGCAATGGCCCTACATCAGCAAGGGCTGGGATGCACCGCAGCGGCTGGCGGTGGTGGCCTCGCACTACGAGCTGGTGGCCAAGCAATTTCCCTCCTTGTTGCTGCTCGGGCGTGACGCGCAGCGAACCCTCGCCGACCTGTCGAGCTACTCCCCCGGCTGCACCCTGGTGCTGGACCGGCCGATCTGGTTCAAGCGCGAAGGCGAGCTGGTGCTCAACCTGTTCCAGGGCGACTTGCGCGTGGCATCGCTGGCTTTCAGCCTGTGCCAGGCCGAGGGCCAGCTGTGCCTGTTGATCGGTGCGGTGCAGGGCATCCACAAGGGCATCGACAGCGAGACGTCGCTGAACATCTACCGCGACCTGACCAAGGACTTCGAAGGCCTGCGCCCACGCAGCCTGCTGATCGAAGCCATCAAGTGCCTCGCCCGGCTGCTGGGCGCCACGCAGATCCACGCCGTCAGCGATGCCTACCGGCATCACCGGCACCCTTATTTCGGCGCCGACACCGGGCGCGAGCTGGCCGCCAACTACGACGCCATCTGGCAGGAGCACGGCGGCGAAACCCTCGAGCGCGAAGGCTTCTTCAGCCTGCCCGTGGCTGCGGCCGAGCGCTCGGCAGAAGACATCGCGCCGAAGAAACGCGCCATGTACCGGCGCCGCTATGCGCTGCTGGACGACCTGTTCGGCCAGCTCGAAGCCGCGGTGCCCGACCACGAAGTGGCGCAGCAGCTCAACCTGCACCGCCAACGCCTGGGCAGCGCCCTGGCGGCGCAGCAGGCCAGCGTTGCAAGCGCACCCGCTGGCATGCGTGCGCGCCTGGCAGGCCTGCTGCGGCAGATCACCACCGAGCCGCGGGCCGACCAGCGCTTCATTGCCTACCTGCGCAAGGCCGGTTTGTACCCGACGTTGAAAAAGGCCGTGCGCGAACTCCTCAGGCAGGGGCCGTCGCTGCTGTGGAAGCCCGCCGACAGCAAGCGCAAGAGCCTGCCGCTGGGCGACCCCAGCGTGCCGGCCAGCGAACTCTTCCCGCGTGAGCTGCTGCTGGTCTGCGAAGGCGAACTGGCCCAGCCGCCCAGCGGCCGCCCGGCGTGCCTGCAGCAGGCACTGCAAAGCCTTGGCTACCGCTGCCAGGTGCTTGACTGGGGCGACGCCGCAGCCTGCACCAACGCCCTGCAGACCGCCTCGGTGGTGATCTTCCATCGCCTGCCGGCCACGGCCCAGATGCTGCAGCTGGTGGAGGAGGCCAAGCGGTTGAAGGTGAGCACGCTCTGGGATGTCGATGCGCCGATCTTCGACCCCCAAGCCTATCGGCAGCACAACGACCTGAGCGTCTTCAACGAGGAAACGGTCAACCAGCTGCTGGCGGCGGTCAGCCTGTTCCAGCAGGCGCTGCTGGCCTGCGACCACGCCATCGCGGCAACGCCGGCACTGGCCAAGGCCATGCTCGACCTGGGCGCGGGGCACGTCACGCTGGTGGAGTGGGACAACAGCGTCCAGGCCCTCAACAGCGAACAGCTCGGCCACCTGTTTCCCCAGTTGCCGCGCGACCGCAACCGGCGGGTACTGTCGGCCAACATCTTCTTCGCCCCGCGCAGCTTCGGCGGCGCCACGGTGGTGGCCGAACAGATGGCGCGCCTGATGGTGGCGACCACCACCTTCCAGCAGTTCATCTTCACCTCGCTGCCCGAAACCGACGCCGAGCCCTACAGCCTGTACCGCTACGAGGCGCATGGCGCCGCAGTGATCGGCATGGGCCTGCCCGACGAGCGCAGCGCCCGCGAAGACTTCGAAAACCCCGACACCTTGCCCATGTTCGACACCGTGCTCGAACGGGTGGCCCCGGACCTGGTGCACATGCACTCGATCCAGGGGCTGGGCGCGCTCTTGGCCGACAGCTGCCGGCGTGCGGGCCTGCCGTTCGTGGTGACCCTGCACGATTGCTGGTGGATCTGCGGGCGCCAGTTCATGATCGACAAGCACGGCAAGTACTGCGGGCAAACCACCATCCGCGCCGAGGTCTGCGCCCGCTGCGTGGACGACCCGGCGCTGAACGTGTATCGCCAGCAGTTCCTGGCCAGCACGCTGAACCAGGCCGACCTGCTGCTGGCGCCCAGCCACTTTGCCCGCAACCTGTACATCGCCAACGGCTTCGATGCGGCGAAGATCCGCGTCAACCGCAACGGCATCCTGCCGCCGGCCGCCGACTACCAGCGCCACCCGGGCAAGGCCATCCGCTTCGGCTTCGTCGGCGGCAACGCGACCATCAAGGGGATCGACGTGATCACCCGCGCCTTCGCCGCCCTGCAGCGTTCGGACTACGAGCTCAAGGTGGTCGACAACCTCCTGCACCTGGGCTTTCGCTCGTTGAACCGGCACAGCATCAAGATCCCGGGCACGGTCAGCATCGTGCCGGGCTACACCCAGGCCAACATGGACGAGTTCTTCGCCGGTATCGATGTGCTGCTGTTCCCCACCCAGTCGAAGGAAACCTTTGGCCTGGCCGTGCGCGAGGCGCTGGTGCGCGACGTGTGGGTGATCAGCACCCATGCCGGCGGCACCGTGGAAGACATCGTCGACGGGGTGAACGGCACGCTGATTCCGCTCAGCGCCGACGAAAAGTACCTGCGCCAGGCGCTGACCGAGATCCTCGAGCAGCCCGAGCGCTATCGCCAGCACCGCAACGCCTTCAAGCAAGGCATCACCTTGTGCAGCGACCAGGCCCTGGAGCTGCAGGCCATGTACGACGATGTGCTCAAGGCGAGCACGCCGGCTGCCGGGTTGTGCCCGCAGCAGTGAACGCCCTGGTCATCACTCACGCAGGTAGAGATCTGGATTTCTATGCGCATTGCCTATTTCATCAATCAGTACCCGAAAGTCAGCCATAGCTTCATCCGCCGCGAGATCCTGGCGCTGGAGCGCCAGGGCGTGGTGATCCAGCGCATTGCCCTGCGCGGCTGGGACGGCGAGTTGCAGGACGCCGAGGACCTGGCCGAGCGCGACAAGACCCAGTACGTGCTGCAGGCAGGCCTGAAGGGTTTGCTCAAGCCGCTGTGGCAGGTGCTGCGCGCCGAGCCTCGGCGCTTTGCCGCAGCCTTGCGGCTGAGCCTGCGCCTGGGCCTGCGGGGGGACCGGCCGCTGCCGTATCACCTGGTCTACCTGGCCGAGGCGTGCTGCGTGGTGCAGTGGCTGCAGGCCTTTGGCGCCGAGCATGTGCACGCGCATTTCGGCACCAACTCCGCCGAAGTGGTGATGCTGGCCAATGCCCTGGGTGGGCCACCCTACAGCTTCACCGTGCACGGGCCGGAAGAGTTCGACAAACCGCAGTTTCTGCACATGGGCGAGAAGGTCAGGCGCTCGGCCTTCGTCGCCGCGGTCAGCTCCTATGGGCGCAGCCAGTTGTATCGCTGGGTGGCGCATGAGCACTGGGCCAAGGTCAAGGTCGTGCATTGTGGCCTGGAGCCTGCTTTTCACCAGGTGGCGCCGGTGCCGGCGCCGGCTGCACCGCGCCTGGTGTGCGTGGGCCGGCTGTGCGAACAGAAGGGCCAGCTGTTGCTGCTGCAGGCAGCGCAGCAATTGGCCGGGCAGGGCATCGACTTCGAACTGGTGCTGGCCGGCGACGGCGAAATGCGTGCGCAGATCGAAACCTTGATCGCCCGCTATGGGCTACAGGCCCAGGTGCGTATCACCGGCTGGATCAGCAGCGCCCAGGTGCGCGATGAAATCCTCGCTGCCCGCGCCCTGGTGCTGCCGAGCTTCGCCGAAGGCTTGCCGGTGGTGATCATGGAGGCCATGGCCTTGCGCCGGCCGGTGTTGACCACCTTTGTCGCGGGCATCCCCGAGCTGGTGCGCCCGGGCGAGAACGGCTGGCTGTTCCCGGCGGGCGCAGTGGACGAGCTGGCCGGCGCCATGGCCGATTGCCTGGCGCAACCGGCCGAGGTGTTGCAGCGCATGGGCGAGGCGGCGCGCCAGCGGGTGCTGGAGCGCCATGACATCGATCGCGAAGCGGCCAAACTGGCCCATCACTTCAAGGCATTGGCATGATCACGCTTATCAGCTGGCTGTTGGGCACGGTGGCGCTGTTGATCCTGTTGCCGGTGACGGTGCTGTTCGCCCAGGTGCTGCTGGCCTGCCTGCCGCCACGGGCGCAGGCGCAGGCCTCGGCGGCCGGGCCGCGGCCTCGAGTGGCGGTACTGGTGCCAGCGCACAACGAGGCATCGGGCATCGTGGCGACGGTGCAGGGCATAAACCGGCAGTTGCTGGAAGGTGACCGCCTGCTGGTGGTGGCCGACAACTGCGACGACCAGACTGCCGCCCTGGCCCGCGGTGCGGGCGCAGAGGTGGTCGAGCGCCAGCATGGGCAACTGCGCGGCAAAGGCTACGCCCTGGATTGCGGCGTGCGCCACCTGGCCGCAGCGCCGCCGGACGTGGTGGTGGTCATCGATGCCGACTGCCAAGTGAGCCCAGGCTCGATCGAGCACTTGGCGCAGCGCTGCGTCGCGGCCGCAGGCCCGGTCCAGGGCCTGGACCTGATGTGCGCGCCGCCGGGGGCCGGGTTGAAGATCCTCATTGCCGAGTTCGCCTGGCGCGTGAAGAACCTGGTGCGCCCGCTGGGCTGGGCGCGTGCGGGCTTGCCTTGCCAGTTGATGGGCACGGGCATGGCCATTGGCTGGCAGGACATCGCCGCTGCCAACCTGGCCACCGGGCACCTGGTCGAAGACCTGAAGCTGGGCCTGGACTTCTGCCGGGCCGGCAAACCGCCGCTGTTCTGCCCCCAGGCGCGCGTCACCAGCCTGTTCCCGACCAGCCAGGAAGGCCTCAGTGGCCAGCGCACCCGCTGGGAGCACGGGCACCTGGGCGTGCTGCTGGCCGATGGGCCGAAACTGGTTGCCAGCGCCCTGGCCAAGGGCAACTGGCCGTTGCTGGCCATGAGCCTGGACCTGATGGTGCCGCCGCTGGCGCTGCTGACCTTGGCCCTGGCGGGCCTGTTCGTGGTGTCCTGGCTGGTGTTCCTGCTGCTGGGCGTGCTGCTGCCGGCGCTGCTGGCGACGCTCGCCTTGCTGATGCTGGGCAGCGCGGTATTGCTGGCCTGGAGCCGCTTCTCCCGCGAGGTGATTCCGTTTTCGGTGCTGATCTACGCGCCGCTCTACGCCTTGAAGAAGATCCCGCTGTACCTGGGCTTTCTGATCAAGCGCCAGGTCGAGTGGGTGCGTTCGAAACGGGATGACGGCTGATGAGCACTTCGAACTGGCAAGGCCGCTGGCAAGCGCTGACCGAGCGCATGCAGCGCGTGGCCGACCGGGCGGACCAACAGCGTGTGCTGCATGCCCTGGCAACGCCCGAGCGGGCGACGGTGCTGGGCTTCGTCAATGCCCATGCGCTGAACCTGGTGACCCGCGATGCTGGCTTCCACCAGGCGCTGATGGCCGCTGACGTGCTGCTGCGCGACGGCTCCGGGGTGGCCATCCTGTATCGCCGCCTGGGGCTTGAGCCTGGCTTGAACATGAACGGCACCGACTTCATCCCCCAGCTGTTGATGGCCTACCAGGGCCGCCGGGTGGCCTTGTGGGGCACCCGGGAGCCAGCCTTGAGCGCAGCGGCCGCGCGATGCCAGGCGGCGTTCGGCGTCACGCCGGTCTCCTTGCACGACGGTTTTGCCGACACCGATACCTACCTTGAGCTGGCGCGCGGCGTGCAGCCGGAGCTGATCATCCTGGGCATGGGCATGCCCAAGCAGGAAGCGCTCGCTGCCCGCCTGTCGGACACTGCCGGGCCGTGCCTGATCGTCTGCGGCGGGGCGATCCTGGATTTCCTGGGTGGCAAGGTCGAGCGCGCGCCGCATTGGCTGCGCCGGCTGGGCGGGGAGTGGATATTCCGACTAATGAAAGAGCCGAAGCGGCTGTTCATGCGCTATGTTGTCGGTAACCCGATGTTTATTTGGCGCACATTGAAGTTTTCTGCGTGGCGCGCAAAATGCGTCAATGTTTCGTCGCCACAGCCGCGGCAGAAAGCGGATCCTAAATGATTTGTCACGGCATGATGGCCGGATACTGCTACAGTGATATCAAAGACACATTGCCTGAATAATCATGTACATATTAAGGAAGATGTAAAAGTTTAATGGATGAAATGTACTGATGGCGTGAAAAGTACCTGCTGCGCCTAATAAGATGAGGCCTGAGAATGGTTTTCGAACCCAGAAGCAGTCGTTCCTTGCTCCAGCGCAGAAGCAGCGTGAGCAACGCCATCCAGGCGGGCCTCGACGGCATCGCCGTGACCGGCGTGGCGTGGTACTTGATCTACGACCAGATCGGCTACATCACCTCCGACTACGTGATCATGCTGTTGCTGCTGATTGGCGCATTGGCGGTGATCTACGACCATTACGCCATATACCGCACCAATGTCGGCTTGTCGATCAAGGCCTTCCGGCTGTTCAAGGCGTGGTCGGCGACCTTCTGCTTCCTGGTGGTGCTGGCGTTTCTGACCAAGCAGAGCGAGACCTACTCGCGCCTGCTGGTGGGGCAGTTGTTCGTGATCGGCTACGTGGTGCAGTTGTTTCTGCACTATGCGGTGCGCGAGGTGCAAAAGCGCTTTACCGCCCATGCGCGGCTGGACAACGCGCTGATCATCGGTAATGGCGACCTGGCCAACTTTCTTTATCAGAAGATCAGCAACAACCCGTGGTTTGGCGAACGGGTAATGGGCTGCGTATTGCTTGACGGTACCATCGAGCCGATCAGGGAAAGTGCCGATGGCAAACAGCGCCTGCCGGTACTTGGGCATATCGACAAGTTGGATGAACTGGTCGCGCAACATGCAATTAGAACGGTGTATCTAGTGACCCCGCTGGGCGGTTCGGAAGTTATCAATGAAGTGTATTTGAAGTTGCTCGACAAGTGCATTGCGGTGAACTGGGTGCCCGACATCTTCTCCCTTCGCTTGATCAACCACAGCGTGCGGGAAATTGCCGGTATTCCCGTGCTGACCCTGTCGGAGACGCCGCTGACCGGCATGAGCCTGTTCCTCAAGAACCTCGAAGACCGGGTGCTGGCAGCGCTGATCCTGTTGTGTGCCTCACCGGTACTGCTGGCCGTGGCCCTGGCGATCAAACTGGACAGCCCGGGGCCGGTGTTCTTCCGCCAGGAACGCACGGGCTGGACCGGCGAATCGTTCCGTATCTGGAAGTTTCGCAGCATGCATGTTCACCAACCCGAGCAGGGGGTGGTGAAACAGGCGCAGAAGAATGACCCGCGGCTGACCCGGATTGGCGCTTTCATCCGCCGCACCAGCCTGGATGAACTGCCGCAACTGTTCAATGTGCTGACCGGCGAGATGTCCCTGGTCGGGCCACGCCCACATGCCTTGCAACATGACTCGTTGTATTCCCAGGACATCGTCGACTACTTCGCCCGCCACAACATCAAGCCGGGCATGACCGGCCTTGCCCAAGTGCGCGGGTTCCGTGGGGAAACCCGCGATATCGAGCAGATGATCCAGCGGGTCGACTCGGACATCGAGTACATCAACAACTGGTCGCTGTGGCTGGACTTCGTAATCCTGGTGCGCACGCTCAACGCGTTCACCGGCAAGCAGGCGTACTGACGGGCAGGCGCGGGTTTTCAGCTGAGGTGTCAGCTTAACGGGTGCAACGCCCGGAACCCGCGCGCTTCCTCCACCAGCCAGTCATGCACCGCCCGCGCCCCTGGCTGGTTCAGGCCGCCGGGCGGGTAATGCACCACATAGCGCTTGAAGTTGGCGATCGGCACGCCGAACGGCACGATCAACGCCCCGCGCTCCAGTTCGTCATTGAGCAGGGTGCGCCGGGCAATGGCCACGCCGATGCCGGCGATCGCCGCCTCGATGGTCAGGTGGTTGCGGTTGAAGGTGTGGCCGCGGCGCACATCCAGCCCGCCAGCGCCGATGCCCTCCAGGTAGAACTCCCATTCCGCGTATTCCGAGCTGCCGCGCCAGGCGGTGATGTCGTGCAGCAGCGGGTAGTGCACCAGGTCTGCCGGGCCATGCAGCGGCGGGCGGCCGCGCAGCAGGGCAGGTGAACACACCGGGAAGATCTGCTCGTCCAGCAGCGGCGTCGAGAGCATGCCCGGGTAGCTGCCGTCGTTGAGGTCGATGGCCAGGTCGAAATCGCCTGGGTGCAGGGCCTGGGCGCTGTCCTCGGCCACCAGGCGCAGTTCGATGTCCGGGTAGCGCTGCTGAAAGCGCGGCAGGCGCGGCGTCAGCCACTTGGCCAAGAACGAGGGGATCGAGCGCAGGCGCAAGGTGCCACGAATCTCGCCGGCATCCAGGCGCAGCAGTTCGGCCTCGATGCTGCCATAGGCTTCGGCCACGGTCTGCGCCAGGCGCTGCCCTTCGGCGCTCAGCTCCACCCCGCGCGCCCGGCGCAGGAACAGCCGATAGCCCAGGCGTTCTTCGAGCTGGCGCATCTGCTGGCTGACCGCGCCGGGGGTGATGTGCAGTTCTTCGGCGCAGCGGGTGAACGACAGGTGCCGCGCCGCGCAGCTGAAAACATGCAGCCAGACGAACATCTGGCCATTAAATTGCCGCCGCATCGTTTAGTACCGCTAAAGGCTTGCTTAGGAAGTTTCGTTGGTCATCCGTGGATGAGCCCGGCAGTATCGCGCAAATCTGCAGCACCGTTCAATTTTCCCAACGAGCCGTGTCGCGGTGCACATGCACCGGCGCGGTCAGGCATTAGCATGGCTATCAGTGTTTTCGACCTTTTCAAGATTGGCATCGGCCCTTCCAGTTCCCACACCGTCGGCCCAATGCGCGCCGCCGCCACCTTTGCCCAGGCGCTGCGCGAGCAGGGCCTGCTGGCCCAGGTAACGCGCATCGAGGTGCGCCTGTATGGCTCGCTGTCGGCCACCGGCATCGGCCACGCCACCGACCGCGCCTGCCTGCTCGGGCTGATGGGCCAGTGGCCCGACCGCATCGACCCGGCGACCATCGACTCGCGCATCGGCCAGGTGCTGCAGGAGCAGTGCCTGATGCTCGACGCCAGCCAGCCGCTGGCGTTCGACTACGCCCGCGACATGCTGCTGCTGGAGGAAAGCCTGCCTTATCACCCCAACGCCATGACCCTGGTCGCCGAAGGCGGGCAGGGCGTGCTGCTGCGCCAGACCTACTACTCGGTGGGCGGGGGCTTTATCGTCGAACAGCAGCAAATCGATGCGCCAGTGAGCGAGCAGGGCGCGGTCAGCCTGCCTTATGAATTCTCCAGCGCCGCCGAACTGCTGGCCTTGTGCAAGGCCCATGGCCTGAGCGTCAGCCAGTTGATGCTGGCCAACGAATGCGCCTGGCGCCCTGAAAGCGACGTGCGCGAAGGCTTGCTGCGCATTTGGGCGGCGATGCGCGAGTGCGTCGACAACGGCCTGCGCCACGACGGCGTGCTGCCGGGCGGGCTCAACGTCAAGCGCCGCGCCGCGCGCCTGCACCGCAGTCTGCAGGAAGTGGTGAAGCCAAACGTGATCGGCTCGACCTTCAGCGCCATGGAGTGGGTCAACCTGTTCGCCCTGGCCGTCAACGAAGAGAACGCCGCAGGCGGGCGCATGGTCACCGCGCCGACCAATGGCGCCGCCGGCATCATCCCGGCGGTGTTGCACTACTACATGAAGTTCAACCCCGGGGCCTGTGACGACGACGTGGTGGCATTCCTGCTCGCGGCTGCCTCGGTGGGCATCCTGTGCAAGAAGAACGCCTCGATTTCCGGTGCCGAAGTGGGCTGCCAGGGCGAAGTCGGCTCGGCCTGCTCGATGGCCGCCGCGGGCCTGGCTGAAGTGCTGGGCGCCACGCCGCCGCAGTTGGAGAATGCCGCCGAAATTGCCCTGGAGCACAACCTGGGGCTGACCTGCGACCCGGTGGGTGGTTTGGTCCAGGTGCCGTGCATCGAGCGCAATGCGATTGCTGCGGTCAAGGCGATCAATGCGGTGCAGATGGCCCTGCGCGGCGATGGCGAGCATTTCATCTCGCTGGACCGGGTGATCCGTACCATGCGTGATACGGGGGCGGATATGCACGCCAACTACAAGGAGACTTCGCGAGGTGGGTTGGCTGTGGCGTTTGTCGAGTGCTGAGGTTAGGCGCCTACAACACTTGAAGTTGTTTCGAGAATGATTCTATTAATGCATGTGAATCATGTATTTAGCGTTTAAATTTAAAGCTGATTATGCTTGAGTGTGAGGGTGGGTTTGAAATCGAGCGCCGCCCGC
>NZ_DJTF01000158.1:0-10838 GCF_002438125.1 Pseudomonas sp. UBA6315 | reverse complement strand
TGTAGTCGGTGATGGCTTCGCCAGCGAGGCGACGCAGGCGTTTTTGCAGTTTGTTCTGGTTGACCGAGAGGGTGCCCATAGCGCTTGAATCCGCGAGGTGTGACAAAAGGCGGCTATTTTACGCACAAACCAGGCGCGGCTGTAGGGCTAACCGATAAAGACTTCAATGTAATCAGCAGTGCCACTGACAGCGCAATTTGCTCTAAAAAGCCGGTTTTATGCTGGGAACGGCTTCCTATACTGCGACATAAGGCCACATTACCGCTCGCTTCGGTGCCCTGGCCTCGGGCCGCTTGCGCTCCATCTGGGGGGCGACTGGCAACACAGAGAGGAGTGACAGGCATGATTCATCACGTTGTGGGGCTTTTTACTCATCCTGACCAGGAATGGCGGGAGATTCGCGGGGAAGAAGAAAGCATCAGCCACATGTACCTGACGCACACGCTGATCCTGGCGGCGATCCCCGCCATTTCGGCATTCATCGGCACCACCCAGGTGGGCTGGGTGATCGGTGGCCGGCCGGCGGTCATGCTGACCCTGGAAAGCGCCTTGTGGATGAGCGTCATGTCCTACCTGGCGATGCTCGCCGGGGTGGCGGTAATGGGCGCATTCATCCACTGGATGGCCCGCACCTACGACGCCAACCCATCCCTGGCCCAGTGCATCGCCTTCGCCACCTACACCGCCACCCCGCTGTTCCTCGGCGGCCTGGTGGCGCTCTACCCGCACTTGTGGCTGGGCATGCTGGTGGGCACTGCCGCCATCTGCTACACCGTTTACCTGCTGTATGTCGGCCTGCCGACCTTCATGAACATCCCATCGGATGAAGGCTTCCTGTTCTCCAGCTCGGTGCTGGCGGTGGGCCTTGTGGTACTGGTGGCGATCATGGCGGCGACCGTGATCATCTGGGGCTTGGGCGTGGGGCCTGTGTATACCAACTAGATCCAACCAACACTGGGGCATCAAGCCAGGGGCCGCCGCAAGGCGGCCTTTGACTGCCTGCTGACCAGTGGCCTCGGCAGCACCGCCGAGGTTGCGGCATAATGCCCGGTCAGGAGAATTGCCCCGCCATGCCCGAGCTGCTCAAACAACGCGTCGAAACCTGTTACCAGCAAGCCGAAGCCTTTTTCAAACGCCCCTTCCCGCGCCCGCAGGTGAGCTTCAAGCTGCGCGGCCAGAAAGCCGGCGTCGCCCACCTGCACGAGAACCTGCTGCGCTTCAACCTGCAGCTGTACCGCGAAAACCACGACGATTTTTTGCGCCAGACCGTTGCCCACGAGGTGGCGCACCTGGTGGCCCACCAAGTGTTTGGCGAGCGCATCCAGGCCCATGGCGAGGAGTGGCAGCTGATCATGCGCGGGGTGTACGAACTGCCGCCCAATCGCTGCCACAACTACGAAGTGCAGCGCCGCGTGACGACCCGCTACATCTACCGCTGCCCGTGCCCGGAAAGTGACTTTGCGTTCACCCCGCAGCGGCACAAGCTGGTGCACCAGGGGCGGCGCTACCTGTGCCGGCGGTGCCGGGCGATATTGGTGTACAGCGGCGAGACGCGGGTTGAATGAACCGGCCCTTTCGCCGGCAAGCCGGCTCCCACTAGGTTCAACGCTGCCCTAGGCCGCAGCAGGCACAAAAAAAGGCGACCCTAGGGTCGCCTTTCTCATCACTGCATCACACTCAGCGAGCCGGGCCTTCGGCAACGCCCAGGTCGTCGGTCGGACGGGTGTCGATCAGCGGCGCACCACCGGAAGCCAGCTCCGAGGCGAGCTTGTCGTTGTCCATTTCCTTGACCCACTTGGCCACCACCACGGTGGCAACGGCGTTGCCGATCAGGTTGGTCAGGGCGCGGGCTTCGGACATGAAGCGGTCGATACCCAGGATCAGCGCCAGGCCGGCAACCGGCAGGTGGCCGACGGCGGAGAGGGTGGCGGCGAGCACGATGAAGCCCGAGCCGGTCACGCCCGCAGCACCTTTGGAAGCTACCAGCAGCACCAGCAGCAGGGTGATCTGGTGGGTGATGTCCATGGTGGTGTCGGTGGCCTGGGCGATGAACACCGCAGCCATGGTCAGGTAGATCGAGGTGCCGTCCAGGTTGAACGAGTAGCCGGTCGGGATCACCAGGCCCACCACCGATTTCTTCGCGCCCAGGCGCTCCATCTTGGCCAGCATGCGTGGCAGGGCCGACTCCGAGGACGAAGTACCCAGCACGATCAGCAGCTCTTCACGGATGTAGCGGATCAGCTTGATCACGCTGAAGCCGTGGGCGCGGCAGATGCCGCCCAGCACCACCAGGACGAACAGCAGGCAGGTGATGTAGAAGCAGGCCATCAGGTAGCCCAGCTGCACCAGCGAACCCACGCCGTACTGGCCGATGGTGAAGGCCATGGCACCGAAGGCACCGATCGGCGCGAGCTTCATGATCATGTTGATGATGTTGAACATGACATGGGCGAAGCGGTCGATCAGGTCCAGTACCGGCTTGCCGTAGCTGCCCAGGCGGTGCAGGGCGAAACCGAACAGCACCGAGAACATCAGCACTTGCAGGATGTCGCCGTTGGCGAAGGCGCCGACGATGGTGTTGGGGATGATGTTGAGCAGGAAGCCGACGGTGGTCTGCTGCGCGCCGGCGGCGGCGTAGGCAGCCACGCTGCTGGCGTTCAGGGTGCTGACGTCGACGTGCATGCCGGCACCCGGCTTGACCACGTTGACCACCACCAGGCCGATGATCAGGGCCACGGTGGAGACGATTTCGAAGTACAACAGCGCGTAGCCGCCGGTCTTGCCGACCGACTTCATGCTCTGCATGCCAGCGATGCCGCTGACCACGGTACAGAAGATGATCGGGGCGATGACCATCTTGATCAGTTTGACGAAGCCATCACCCAAGGGTTTGAGGGCAACGCCGGTTTCCGGGTAGAAGTGGCCGAGCAGGATACCGATGGTGATCGCGACGATCACCTGGACATACAGGGATTTGTACAGCGGCTGACGTGTCGTCATGGCTCATTTTTCCTCGAGTGTGCCGGTTCACCCTTCCCAGGGTGGTTGGGCACCTGAATCGCTAACCCTCCTGCACCTGGAGGGATTTGTCGTTGTGTTCGAGCTGCCTGGGCAGGCCTCTGCCAACGGAGATAGCAAGGGCGATGCCAAAATGCCCATGAAGGGTGCAGAGGCCGTATTTGCTAGAGGAAAATGCCCAATGAGGGGGCGAATGCGCGGGAGTTGATGGCGGATTTCCGCCCGGTGGCGGAATTTGAACAGGGGGTGATGGCGGGAATCCGCCCGCCACCCTCAGTTGAGCGGGAAGGTGATGCAGAACGCCGCGCCACCCAGCGGCGAGTCGCCGAGGCTGAGCTGGGCGTCATAGCTGTCGACGATGTCCTTGACCACCGCCAGGCCGATGCCCTGCCCCGGGTGCTGGCGGTCCAGCCGCTCGCCACGTTCGAGAATGCGTTCTCGCTGGTCGGCCGGCACCCCCGGGCCATCGTCCTCGACACACAGGGTGAGCTGCCCCGGCGCTTGCTGCAGGCTTACCCGCACCTGGCCCAGGCTCAGCCGGTAGGCGTTCTCCAAAAGGTTGCCCAGCAGCTCCAGCAAGGCGCCCTGCTCCATCGGCACCTGGGCCTGCACCGGGATATCCAGGGTGGCTTCGACGCGCTTGTCGCGGTAGACCTTGGCCAGGGTGCTGCACAGGCTTTCCAGTACCGGGCGCAGTTGCACGCGATGGCGCACCAGGCCGCTCTTGCGCAGGCTGGCACGCTGCAGCTGGTAGTCGATCTGCTGGCTCATGCGCTCGATCTGGCTCTGCAGCACCCGCGCCTGCTCGCGCTCGCCCGGGCGCTGCTGCAGGCTTTCGCCCACCCCCTGCAGCACCGCCAGCGGGGTTTTCAGGCTGTGCGCCAGGTCGTCCAGCGAATCACGGTAGCGCTGGCGCTGTTCGCGCTCGCTGCGCAGCAGGCGGTTCAGCGAGCCGGTCAGGCGCAGCAGTTCACGGGGGTGCTCACCGCTCAGGCCATCGCGCGCCCCCGACTCCACGTCGTCCAGCTCGCGGCTCAGCCGGCGCAGCGAGCGCAGGCCCCAGGTCAGGCCGGCCCAGAGCAGCACCAGCAAGGCCAGCAGGGCCGCGCCAAAGCCGAGGTAGAGCTTTTCGCGCAGGCCCGAGAGGGTTTGCTTGTACTCGCGCACCGGCTGCAGGGCAACGATGCTGTAGGCCGCGTTCTGGCCGCCGAGCAGCTTGATCTCGACGTCATAGACGAAGAACTCTTCGCCGTCGTCCTGGTGGATACGGGCAAATTCGTTGCCGCGCCCGTCGTAGCGCGGCTGGTAGTTGATGTGCTGGTCGGCGGTGGCGCGCGAGCGCCAGACCAGCCGGCCTTCGCGGTCGAAGATGTAGCCGATCAGCCCGGTGTAGGGCAGGTTGAAGCGCTCGTCCGGCAGCAGGTCCGGCATCTGCAACTGGCCATGCTCGATACGGGCCGCCGAGATCAGCGTGGTG
This sequence comes from Pseudomonas sp. UBA6315, assembly GCF_002438125.1. NCBI lineage: Bacteria > Pseudomonadati > Pseudomonadota > Gammaproteobacteria > Pseudomonadales > Pseudomonadaceae > Pseudomonas > Pseudomonas sp. UBA6315. Next base: position 6,343 of record NZ_DJTF01000158.1, on the reverse strand, counting down.
ACGTCGGAGGCCAGGCGCTGCTCGATCGACTCCTGCAGGGCCAGGCTGAAGGCCTTCTGCAAGGCGGGCAGCAGCGCCAGCATGAACAGCAGCGCCAGCACTGCCGCGGCGAGCATCAGGCGCACCCGCAGCGAGCGAATCATCGGCAGCGCTCGGTGAACAGGTAGCCCAGGCCGCGCACGGTGTCGATCGGCTTGAAGCCGTTTTCGCCTTCAAGCTTGCGCCGCAGCCGCCCGACCAGCACTTCTATCACGTTGGGGTCGCGCTCCTCGTCACCGGGGTAGAGCTGCTCCATCAGCCGCTCCTTGGCCACCACCTGCTGGTGATGGCGCATCAGGTATTCGAGGATGCGGTATTCGTAGGCGGTCAATGCCAGGGGCTGCTCGTCCAGGGTCGCCTGCTTGCGGTTGAGGTCGAGCACCAGCGGGCCGGCGGCGATGGTCGACTGGGTGAAGCCGCTGGAGCGGCGCAGCAGGGCGTTGAGCCGGGCTTCGAGCTCTTCGAACTGGAAGGGTTTGACCAGGTAGTCGTCAGCACCGGCGGCCAGGCCTTCGACCTTGTCCTGCCAGTTGCCCCGGGCGGTGAGGATGAGAATGGGGAAGGCCTTGGCCTGGCTGCGCAGGCGGGCGATCAGCTCGAGGCCGCTCATGCCCGGCAGGCCCAGGTCGATGATGGCCAGGTCGAAGTGGAACTGTTCGGCCTGGTACAGCGCTTCTTCGGCATCGGCCACGGCTTCGACCACATGGCCGCTTTCGCCCAGGCGGGTATGGAGGTGGTGCCTTAACAGGGCTTCGTCCTCGACCACCAGCAATTTCATTCGGTTCTCCTTTTTTGTGTTGCCAATACCAACCTCATCGCCGGCAAGCCGGCTCCCACAGGGGAATTCCACAGTCTTCAAAGCAGTGGAATACCTGTGGGAGCCGGCTTGCCGGCGATGAGGCCAGCGAAGGATAACGCTACTCGCTCATCAGAACTTGTAGTTCGCCGACAGGTAAGTCTGTGCACTGCTGGTCAGGCGCAGGGTACCGGCCTTCGGCCCGCCGCTGGGTGCCACTTCGGTCGACGCATTGCTCTGCAGGTAACGGTAGCCCAGCTCCACCGAAGCCTTGTCGGTCAGCTCCTGGATCACCCCAGCCTGCAGGCCCACCGCGTAGCCGTAGTCGGTGTCACGCCGGGCTCCTGGCGAATCCTGGGTCAGCTTGGTCATGCCCAGGCTGCCGCCGCCGAACAGCTTGGTGGTATCGCCCACGGGCAGGAACAGATCATAGCTGCCCAACAGGTTCTCCTGGCGCAGCTTGAGGCCGCTGTGGTCGCCCGAGACGTTGTCGTAGGTCACGTAGTAGCGGCCCTGGTCGTTGATCCGCCCCAGGCGCGCGCCCCAGGTGCCGTCCTTGCCGATGATGCCGTCGGCGTTGAGGTTGTCGGTGTTGCTCTGCAGCAGGCCGGACTTGCGTACCTTGTCGCTGGTCTGGCCGTAGGTCAGGCTGGCGAAATTCTCGTCGGCGGCCTGGGCGGAGGTCATGCCAGCGGCGCAGACGGCCATGGCGGCGAGCAGGGTGTTGAAGGTTTTCATCGCTTCTAGCTCCAGTTGAATGCGCTGTTTCGGTCTGGAAGCTAGAGTAAGCAGGGTGCCCTGAACCGCGGCTGAACCCTGGCTGAACCCCGGCTGAACGAACCGTTTGCAAAACAAGGAGTAGTGAACATGCGTGCCCTGCTGGCCTTGACCCTGATGTGCAGTGCCGCGCTTGCCCAAGCGGCAGTAGTGACCCGTGAAATACCCTACCAGGACGCCGACGGCAAGCGCTTGATCGGCTACTACGCCTATGACGATGCCATCGATGGCAAACGCCCGGGCATCGTCGTGGTGCATGAGTGGTGGGGGCTGAACGACTATGCCAAGCGCCGCGCGCGTGATCTCGCCGCCCTTGGCTACAGCGCGCTGGCCATCGACATGTATGGCGATGGCAAGCACACCGAGCATCCACAGGATGCCCAGGCGTTCATGGCCGAAGCCATGAAAGACCCGGATGCGGCGGCCAAGCGTTTTGACGCAGGCTTCGACTTGCTGCAAAAACAACCCTACACCGACAAGAGCAGCCTGGGCGCCGTCGGCTACTGCTTCGGCGGCAAGGTAGTGCTCGATGCGGCACGGCGCGGGGAGAGAAAGCTCGATGCCGTGGTGAGCTTCCATGGCGCACTGGCAACACAGACACCGGCCCAACCCGACAAGGTCAAGGCCTACATACTGGTCGAACATGGCGCCGCAGACAGCATGGTCACGCCGGAACAGGCCAGCGCGTTCAAGGCGGAGATGGATGCCGCCAAGGCCAACTACCAGTTCGTCAGCATTGCGGGGGCCAAGCACGGCTTCACCAACCCGGATGCCGACCGCCTGAGCCACGGCGAACATGGCGGGCCGGACATCGGCTACAACAAGGCAGCGGATGAAAGCTCGTGGGCGGATATGCAGGCGTTCTTCAAGCAAGTGTTCAAGTAGAGGGCCAATGCCTTTGACAACCTGTAGGAGCCGGCTTGCCGGCGATTGGGCTGCACAGCAGCCCCCTCTCCCACACCGCCGCAGCGGCTGGCACAATACCCGCCATGAACAGATTGCCCTCCTGCTGCGCCCCGCTGCGGCACCACTGGCCCCTGCCCCGCCCGCTCCCCGGCGCGGTGCTGGTCAGCTGCGCCTTCGACCCGGCCCTTCTGGCCTGCGATGACTTCGAGCGCGCCGGCATCACACCCAGCGCCAGCCTGCAACGCTCGGTAGCCAAGCGCCAGGCCGAGTACCTGGCCGGCCGCGTTTGCGCGCGCGCCGCACTGCAGCGCCTGGATGGCCGCGATTATGTGCCCGCCAGCCACGAAGACCGCTCGCCGATCTGGCCGCCAGGCATCCATGGCTCGATCACCCACGGCAAGGGCTGGGCCGCTGCCGTGGTCGCTGCCGATGGCGCTTGCCAAGGCATCGGCCTGGATCAGGAAACGCTGCTCGACGACGACCGCGCAGAGCGCTTGATGGGCGAAATCCTCACCCCGGCAGAGCTCGAACGCCTGGACCGCAGCCAACTGGGCCTGGCAGTCACCTTGACCTTCTCGCTCAAGGAGAGCCTGTTCAAGACCCTGTATCCGCTGACCCGGCAACGCTTCTATTTCGAGCATGCCGAAGTGCTGGAGTGGTCCGCCGACGGCCTGGCGCGCCTGCGCCTGCTCACCGACCTTTCAGCCCAATGGCAGCACGGCGTCGAACTCGAAGGCCAGTTCTGCCTCGAGGGCGGCCACCTGCTCAGCCTGGTCAGCGTCTGACCCTCAGTCAGGCGCCTGCTCGCGTGGCCAGCTCAGGCTGAAGCAGGCGCCACCCAGCGCCTCACTGCGCCCCACGGTAGCCCGGCCGGCGTGCCAGTAGATGATCCGCCGCACGATCGACAGGCCCAGGCCATGCCCGCCCGAGGCACGGGTGCGGCTGTCGTCGAGGCGGGTGAAGGGGGTGAAGATGCGGTCCCAGAAGCCTTCGGGGATACCCGGCCCATCATCTTCGACATCGATGCGGCAGCGCTGCTGGCCCAGCTGGTAGCTCAGGCGCACCTCGCTACCGGCATGGCGCAGGGCATTGCCGACCAGGTTCTGCAAGGCCCGATGCAGGTAGCGCGGCTCGGCCTCGACCCAGGCGCCTTCGCTGTCATGCACCTGGCACTGGCCACGCACCAGCCGCACCTGGGCGTTCAGTGGCGCCAGCTCCTCGATCACCCGGTCGAGCAGGGCATCCAGGTCGACCCGCTGGAACTTCAGCGCTGGCGCGCCCTGCTCCAGGCGCGCGTAGGTCAGCATCTCGTCGACCAGCTTGTCGAGGTCCTGGATGTCGCCATCCATGCCGGCCAGGTGCTTGGCCCGCGCCTGCTCGGTGGGCGCGCTCTCGATCATTTCCAGGCCGAAGCGCAGGCGGGCGACCGGCGTGCGCAGCTCATGGGACACCGCGCGCACCAGCTCGCGCTGCATGTTCAACGAGCGCTGCAGGTGTTCGGCCATGCCATTGAAGGCCGCCGCCAGGCGCCCCACCGAGTCGGCATCGCCCGCAGGTACCCGGGTTTCCAGGCTGCCCTGGGCGATGCGCGTGGCGGCCATTTCCAGGCCCGACACCCGCCGCTCCAGCTGGCGCACCAGCAAATAGACCACCAGGCCGATCAGGCACAGGCCGAGGAAGGTAATCAGCACCAGCAACTGCGGCGGGTAAGGGTTGAGCTGGTACAGCGGGCCGATTTCCAGCACCCAGGGCGAGCCGGGCAGGCCGGCGAACACGCGGACCGAATCGCCATCCTTGCCCAGCGCCATGACCGTATCGCCCTCCTCCACCCGCCGCCGCTGGTCATCGTCCAGGCCAACCCGCTCCAGGCGTTGCAGGGCAACGCCGAAACCGAAGCCCTTGCTGTGCTTGAGGTCCTCCAGGCGCTGCTGCTGCTCGGTCACCGGGAAGCGCACCAGCTCGTCGGCCAGCAGGTACAGGGTGGCGCGCGCCAGCTGCTCGCTGACCTGCTTGATCTCGGCCACCAGCAGCAGGTCTTCGCGGCCAACCTTGCGCAGCACCCAGGCGGCATGTGGGCCGGTCTTTTCCACCACCACCAGGCCGCGGTACAGGCGTGCGCGCTGGCTGCCATCGAGCGTGCGCGCCGCCATCGGCTGCAGGTCCAGCGGCACGCCCAGCAGGCGCTCCCATATCAGCAGCGAGCGCTTGCGTTCGGTCTCGTTCTGCTGCGCCAGGTTGTCGGCCATCAGGCTGAACGTGCCCTGGGCCAGGCGCTCGCGGTGCTGGGCGGCGCGCACTTCGTTGAGCAGGTGCAGGCTGAGCACGCCGAGCAAGGCCACCAGCACCAGCACGGCAAGCATGCCGCCGTAGATGCGCAGGAAGATCGAATTGTTCATGGCGCGTCGCCGACGAACAGGTAGCCCTTGCTGCGCAGGGTCTTGATCAGCCGCGGCTGGATCGGGTCGTCGCCGATCTTGGGGCGGATCTTGGAAATCCGCACATCGATGGAGCGGTCCTGGCCGTCATACCCCACACCGCGCAGCGCCGTGAAGATCTGCTCGCGGGTCAGCACCCGCCCGGCATTGCTGGCCAGCAGCCAGAGCAGGTCGAACTCGGCGCCGGTCAGCTCGATCAGGTGCTCGCCAAGGCGGGCTTCGCGCAGCCGTTGGTCGATGCGCAGTTCGCCGAAGGCCAGCGCCTGGCTCCTGGCCTGGGGCGGCTCGCTGCGCCGCAGCAGCGCCTGTATGCGCGCCAGCAGCAGGCGCGGGCGCACGGGCTTGCAGACGTAGTCGTCGGCGCCCAGGTCCAGGCCCTGCACCTGGTCGAGCTCGTCGCTGCGCGCAGTGAGCATGAGGATCGGCCCGGGGTACTGGCTGCGCACCCGGCGGCAGATGCTCAGGCCGTCCTCGCCGGGCAGCATCAGGTCGAGGATCACCAAATCCGGCTGGCTGTCGACGATGCGCCGCGCGGCGCGGGCGCCGTCGCCTTCTACCGCGACTTCGAAGCCATTGGCCTGCAGGTATTCGGCGGTGAGCTCGGCGAGGCGCTGGTCGTCCTCGACGATCAGGATGCGCGGGGCGGGATGGTCCATGGCTTTGCCTTCGTTTGTTGTTCTTTTTCAGCCTGTGGGGCGGCACAATTGACACATTTGCAACGGATACTACGTTCCGCACCGGGCACTGCCAACCTCAGCCGGAACGGCTCTCGACTGAACCGTTTCTTGTGCCAGGGCCAGCCCCTGAAAATTTCTGCCTGGGGGCAGCGTGGCGCAGAAAAATAGTGCAAACCTCTTGGCACAAGGCCTACAGCGAATACCCACTCTTCACCCACAAAGTACGCACACGTTATCCACAGGCGCTCGCCTTGCAAAGACCCCAAGACCGCATTATCTTGTATCCCCAATGCAGCAAACCACTAGATATTGGGTTTGAGCGAAAATCTCAAACACAACTCAGCACGGAAATTCAAGCGCTTTTTCCTACTGAACTAACGGTGGTTTCACCAGCCAAACCGCTCCAGCGGAAGATTGGAGAACAACAGCTTTCGGGCCTGCTCGCCAGCAGCGCCCATAGCCTTTGACTTCGGCCAGGGAGCGGCAAGCTTATTGCCCCAATTTCCTGAGTCTGTCCCGAAGTCGGTACGCCCGAGCGGTCGGATGCGCGCGCATGCCGCATCCCCACCCGGGTCATCGAGCAAGTGGACGGAACGGTGGGCGCCCAAAAGGCGCCTGAACAATATAGAAACTGTGGAGACACCCACCCATGCAAACCGACACAACTCGCGAGAACCCGCAGGTAAAAGCCCCGCAGGCCGCCGATTCCAACC
>NZ_DJTF01000171.1:0-35558 GCF_002438125.1 Pseudomonas sp. UBA6315 | reverse complement strand
CTGGCCGCGCCGCAACACGCGCTGACCCTGTACGACGAGGCGCCGAAATACCCGGCCGACTTCAAGCACTTCGCCTTCGTCAACCCCGACGCACCCAAGGGCGGGACCTTCCGCCAGTCCAGCTTCGGCGGCTTCGACAGCCTCAACCCGTTCATCAACAAGGGTGTGTCGGCCGAGAACGTCAGCGCCATCTACGACACCCTGATGCGCCAGAGCCTGGACGAACCCTTCACCGAATACGGCCTGGTCGCCGGCAAGATCGAAAAGGCCCCGGACAACAGCTGGGTGCGCTTCTACCTGCGCCCCGAGGCACGCTTCCACGACGGCCAGCCGATGCGCGCCGAAGACGTGGTGTTCACCTTCAACGCCCTGATCAAGGACGGCGCCCCGCTGTACCGCCAGTACTACGCCGACGTCGCCGAAGTGGTCGCCGAAGACCCGCTGCGCGTGCTGTTCAAGTTCAAGCACAAGAACAACCGCGAATTGCCGCTGATCCTCGGCCAGCTGCCGGTGCTGCCCAAGCACTGGTACGAGGGCCGCGACTTCAACCGCGGCAACCTGGAAATCCCGCTGGGCAGCGGCCCCTACAAGATCGCCGAGGTCAAGGCCGGCCGCTCGATCCGCTACGAGCGGGTCAAGGACTACTGGGCCAAGGACCTGCCGATCAACCGCGGCTTCTACAACTTCGACGTGATGACCTTCGATTCCTACCGCGACAACACCGTCGCCCTCGAAGCGCTCAAGGCTGGCCAGTTCGACTATGGCCTGGAGACCAGCGCGAAGAACTGGGCCACCGCCTACAACGTGCCGGCGGTGCGCGATGGCCGGCTGGTCAAGGAAGAACTGCCCAACGGCAACCCCACCGGCATGCAGGGCTTCATCTTCAACCTGCGCAAGCCGGTGTTCCAGGACATCCGCGTGCGCCATGCGCTGAGCCTGCTGCTGGACTTCGAGTGGACCAACAAGCAGCTGTTCAACGGCGCCTACACCCGCACCGGCAGCTACTTCGAGAACTCCGAGATGGCCGCCAAAGGCCTGCCCAGCGCGGATGAGCTGAAAATCCTCGAACCGCTGCGCGGCAAGGTGCCCGAGCAGGTGTTCGGCGAGGCCTTCCACAACCCGGTCACCGACGGCAGCGGCATGATCCGCGAGCAACAGCGCCAGGCCTACAAGCTGCTGCAGGAAGCCGGTTGGAAGATCGTCGATGACAAGATGGTCGACAAGGACGGCAAGCCGGTGTCGATCGAGTTCCTGCTGGCGCAGACCGAGTTCGAACGCATCCTGCTGCCGTTCAAGCGCAACCTCGCCGACCTTGGCATCGACCTGAACATCCGCCGCGTCGACGTCTCGCAGTACATCACCCGCCTGCGCTCGCGCGACTTCGACATGATCGTCGGCGGCTACCCGCAATCCAACTCGCCGGGCAACGAGCAGCGCGAGTTCTGGAGCAGCGCCGCCGCCGACAACCCCGGCAGCCGCAACTTCATCGGCCTGCGCGACCCGGCCATCGACCAACTGGTCGAACAGCTGATCAACGCCGATTCGCGGCAGAGCCTGATCGACCACACCCGCGCCCTCGACCGCGTGCTGCTGTGGGGCTACTACGTGATCCCCAACTGGCATATCAAGACCTGGCGCGTGGCCTACTGGAACCACATCGGCCACCCCAAGGTGTCGCCCAAGTACGACATCGGCATCGACACCTGGTGGATCAAACCGGGCGTCACCCCGGCGGTGGCCGACGCACCTGCGCAAGAGGCCAACTGACATGCTGGCCTATATCCTGCGCCGCCTGTTGCTGATCATCCCCACCCTGTTCGGCATCCTGGTCATCAACTTCATCATCGTCCAGGCCGCCCCCGGCGGCCCGGTGGAACAGATGATCGCCAAGCTCGAAGGCTTCGAGGGCGCCACCAGCCGCATCGCCGGTGGCGGCGCCGAAGTCTCGGTGGCCGGCTCCAACTACCGCGGCGCCCAGGGCCTGGACCCGGCATTGATCGCCGAAATCGAGCGCATGTACGGCTTCGACAAGTCGCCGCCCGAGCGCCTGTGGATCATGGTCAAGAACTACGCCCAGCTGGATTTTGGCGACAGCTTCTTCCGTGACGCCAAGGTCATCGACCTGATCGTCGAGAAGATGCCGGTGTCGATCTCGCTGGGGCTGTGGAGCACCCTGATCATGTACCTGGTGTCGATCCCGCTGGGCATCGCCAAGGCAGTGCGCCACGGCAGCCACTTCGACGTCTGGACCAGTTCGGCGATCATCGTCGGCTACGCCATCCCCGCGTTCCTGTTCGCCATCCTGCTGATCGTGCTGTTCGCCGGCGGCAGCTACTTCGACTGGTTCCCGCTGCGCGGGCTGACCTCCAACAACTTCGACGAGCTGTCCACCACCGGCAAGGTGCTCGACTACTTCTGGCACCTGGTGCTGCCGATCACCGCGCTGGTGATCGGCAACTTCGCCACCATGACCTTGCTGACCAAGAACAGCTTCCTCGACGAAATCAACAAACAGTACGTGGTCACCGCCAAGGCCAAGGGCCTGAGCCGCCCGCGGGTGTTGTACGGGCATGTGTTCCGCAACGCCATGCTGCTGGTGATTGCCGGCTTCCCGTCGGCCTTCATCGGCATCTTCTTCACAGGCTCGCTGCTGATCGAGGTGATCTTCTCCCTCGACGGCCTGGGCCTGATGAGCTTCGAAGCGGCGATCAACCGCGACTACCCGGTGGTCTTCGGCACCCTGTTCATCTTCACCCTGCTGGGGCTGGTGGTGAAACTGATCGGCGACCTGACCTACACCCTGGTCGATCCGCGCATCGACTTCGCCAGCCGGGAGCACTGACATGGCCTTGTCCCCTCTCAACCGCCGGCGCTTCGAGCGCTTCAAGGCCAACCGCCGTGGCTGGTGGTCGCTGTGGCTGTTCCTGATCCTGTTCGGCCTGAGCCTGGGCGCCGAGCTGATCGCCAACGACAAGCCGATCGCCGTGCGCTACGACGGCCAGTGGTACTTCCCGGCGTTCAAGCGCTACCCGGAAACCACCTTCGGCGGCGAATTCCCGCTGGAGGCCAACTACAAGAGCCCGTACATCCGCGAGCTTTTGGCCAACAAAGACAGCTTCGTGCTGTGGGCACCGATCCCGTTCAGCTACCAGAGCATCAACTACGACCTGCGCGTGCCGGCCCCGGCGCCACCATCGGCGGACAACTGGCTGGGTACCGACGACCAGGGCCGCGACGTGCTGGCGCGGGTGATCTACGGCTTTCGTATTTCGGTGCTGTTCGCCCTGACCCTGACCATCCTCAGCTCCATCGTCGGCGTCATCGCCGGCGCCTTGCAGGGCTTCTACGGCGGCTGGGTGGACCTGGCCGGCCAGCGCTTCCTGGAAATCTGGTCGGGCTTGCCGGTGTTGTACCTGCTGATCATCCTCGCAAGCTTCGTGCAGCCCAACTTCTGGTGGCTGCTGGGCATCATGCTGCTGTTCTCGTGGATGAGCCTGGTGGACGTGGTGCGCGCCGAGTTCCTGCGCGGGCGCAACCTGGAATACGTGCGCGCGGCCCGGGCCCTGGGCATGCGCAATGGCGCGATCATGTACCGGCACATCCTGCCCAACGCGATGATCTCGACCATGACCTTCATGCCGTTCATCCTCACCGGCGCCATCGGCACCCTCACCGCGCTGGATTTCCTGGGCTTCGGCCTGCCGCCGGGCGCCCCTTCGCTGGGTGAACTGGTGGCCCAGGGCAAGTCCAACCTGCAGGCGCCGTGGCTTGGCATCAGTGCCTTTGCCGTGCTGGCGATCATGTTGAGCTTGCTGGTGTTCATCGGCGAATCCGCCCGCGATGCCTTCGACCCGAGGAAGTGAAATGAGCGAACAGAACTTGATCGAAGTGCGCGACCTGGCCGTGGAGTTCGTCACCGGCGAGCAGGTCAACCGCGTGGTCGACGGCGTCAGCTTTGACATCCGCAAGGGCGAAACGCTGGCCCTGGTGGGCGAGAGCGGCTCGGGCAAGTCGGTGACCGCCCACTCGATCCTGCGCCTGCTGCCCTACCCCCTGGCTCGCCACCCCAGCGGCAGCATCCGCTTCGAAGGCAAGGATTTGCTGCAGCAGAACGAAAAAGCCCTGCAGCGCATCCGCGGCAACCGCATCGCCATGATCTTCCAGGAGCCGATGACCTCGCTGAACCCGCTGCACTGCATCGAGAAGCAGATCAACGAAATTCTCCTGCTGCACAAGGGCCTCACCGGCAAGGAAGCGACCGCGCGCACCCTGGAGCTGCTGGAGATGGTCGGCATCCCCCACCCGCGCAAGCGCCTCAAGGCCCTGCCCCACGAGCTGTCCGGCGGCCAGCGCCAGCGGGTGATGATCGCCATGGCCCTGGCCAACGAGCCGGACCTGCTGATCGCCGACGAGCCGACCACCGCGCTCGACGTGACCGTGCAGTTGAAGATCCTCGACCTGCTCAAGGAACTGCAGGCGCGCCTGGGCATGGCCTTGCTGCTGATCAGCCATGACCTCAACCTGGTGCGGCGGATTGCCCACCGCGTGTGCGTCATGCAGCGCGGGCAGATCGTCGAGCAGGCCGATTGCGCGACGCTGTTCAGCGCGCCGCAGCATCACTACACGCAGATGCTGATCAACGCCGAGCCCAGCGGTTTGCCCGCGCACAACCCGGTGGGCTCGCCACTGCTGGAAGTGAACGACCTGAAGGTGTGGTTCCCGATCAAGAAGGGCTTGCTGCGGCGCACCGTCGACCATGTTAAGGCGGTGGACGGCATCAATTTCAGCCTGCCCCAGGGGCAGACCCTGGGCATCGTCGGCGAGTCCGGTTCAGGCAAGTCCACCCTTGGGCTGGCGATCCTGCGCCTGATTTCCAGCCGCGGCGGCATTCGCTTCCACGGGCAAGCGCTGGAAGGCATGAACCAGAAGCAAGTGCGGCCACTGCGGCGGGAAATGCAGGTGGTGTTCCAGGACCCGTTCGGTAGCCTCAGCCCGCGCATGTGCGTGGCCGATATCGTCGGCGAGGGCTTGCGCATCCACCGCATCGGCACGCCTGCCGAGCAGGAGGCCGCGATCATCGCAGCGCTCGAAGAAGTGGGCCTGGACCCGCGCACACGCCACCGCTACCCCCACGAGTTTTCCGGCGGCCAGCGCCAGCGCATCGCCATTGCCCGGGCGCTGGTGTTGAAACCCGCGCTGATTCTGCTGGATGAACCGACCTCGGCGCTGGACCGCACGGTGCAGCGGCAGGTGGTGGAACTGCTGCGCAACCTGCAGCAGAAATACAACCTGACCTACCTGTTCATCAGCCATGACCTGGCGGTGGTCAAGGCGCTGAGCCACCAATTGATGGTGATCAAGCATGGGCAGGTGGTGGAACAGGGGGACGCGCAGGCGATCTTCCATGCGCCGCAGCATGCCTATACCCAGCAGTTGCTGGAGGCGGCGTTCTTGCAGCCGAATGGGGAAAGGAATCAGTTTTAAGCTCTATTTTGTAGAGTGTTTTCCCAGTGATGTGTTGGCTGGGTTTGGCCTCTTCGCGGGGCAAGCCCGCTCCCACAGGTACACCACAATATCCAGATTCTGTGGCGAACCTGTGGGAGCGGGCTTGTCCCGCGAAGAGGCCAGCCCAGCCAGCAAAAATCAGGGAGTGCCTCAGTTGCCCCCCCTCTTGCCAACAAACCACTTCGCACACGACAATAAGATTCATTACCAGTCGCGAACCATTCCATTATCATGCCCGCCAACGATCTCTCCCTGCGCAGCGCCGTCAACGACCTGTACTGCGAGCACCACGGCTGGCTTCATGGGTGGCTGCGCAAGCGTCTGGGCAATGGCTTCGATGCCGCCGACCTGGCACAGGACACCTTCGTGCGGGTGATCAAGGCGCGTAGCGCGCTGGAGATTCGCGAGCCGCGCCCGTACCTGTCGCGCATCGCCAAGGGCTTGCTGATCGACCTGTTCCGCCGGCGCTCGCTGGAACAGGCCTACCTCGAAGCCCTGGCCGCACTGCCGGAGGCGGTACACCCTTCGCTGGAAGAGCAGGCGATCCTGCTGCAGGCACTGGTGGAGATCGACCGGCTGCTGCAAGGGCTGGGGGCCAAGGTCAAGCAGGTGTTCATGCTGTCGCAGTTCGACGGCCTCACCTACCCGCAGATCGCCGAGCAGCTGAACATCAGCGTGCGCAGCGTCAACAACTACATGGCCAAGGCCATGGAGCATTGCTGCCTGATGCAGTTGCAACAGGCATGAGCCTTTCGCCTGCCGAGTTGAAGGCAATCAGCATGGCCGCGCGCTGGTACGCGCAGCTGCAGTCTGGCGTTGCCACCGATGCCCAGCGCCGCGCCTGGAACGACTGGCTGCTCGCCGACCCGGTGCACCGCCAAGCCTGGCAACGCATCGCCGCCGTGGGCGAACAGATGGCGAGCGTGCCCGCTGCCCTGGCCGCGCCCGCCTTGCGCGGGGCCGATCGCTCTCGCCGGCAACTGCTGCGCAGCGTGATCGTGCTGGTGCCTGCGACGTCGCTGGGCTGGCTGGCCTGGCGCAGCGACAGCTCCCAGCGGCTGCTTGCCGATTACCGGACCGCCGTGGGTGAGCGCCGCGAGTTTCGGCTGGCGGATGGCAGCTTGTTGCTGCTCAACACCGACACGTCGGTGAACCTCAAGTACGACGGCCAGCAGCGGGTGCTGGAACTGCTGCGCGGTGAAATCCTGGTGGCCACCGCTTCAGACCCACTGCAGCGGCCCTTCAAGGTACACATCCGGCATGGCGTGGTGCGGGCGCTGGGCACGCGCTTCATCGTCCGCAGCCAAGCCCTGGGGAGCGAGGTGGCCGTGCTGGAGAAGGCAGTTGAAGTCAAGGCCGCCGGCGCAGGGCTGGCAGTACGCCTGGAGGCGGGCCAATCCACTGCGTTCGACGGCCGTTCGATAGGGCCGATAATGCCCAATGACGCATCCGTGGGGGCCTGGCAGCAAGGCAGCATCATCGCCCTCGATCGGCCTCTGGGCGAGTTGCTGGCAGACCTGTCGCGCTATCGCCCCGGGGTGCTGCGTTGCGACCCGCGGATCGCGCAGTTGAAGATTTCCGGCGCCTTCCCCATCGATGACACCGACCTGGCACTCGCCGCGCTGGAAAGCGGATTTGCGCTGCGTGTCACGCGCTACAGCCGCTACTGGGTCAACGTGTCGCCACCTGCCACGCAGCTGTCCTGAAAAAACCTTCAAGGCTTTTGCACTTTTCCCACACACCGTTCGGCTCATCCCCCACAGGGTTTCATCGATCATTTTTACGGGGGGAGGTTTTACATGTCTGGCGTGTTCAAGCGTGGTCGTCTGGCGACTGCAGTGAAGGTGGGAATGTTGGCCGTGTCGGCTGCCGGTGCCTGGCCAAGCATGACGTTCGCAGCGCCCATGCCCGCGCAGCAAAACGCGGTGCAGTCGTTCGACATTGCCGCAGGCAGCCTGACCGAAGTGCTCAGCCGCTACGCCAGCGCAGCGGGTGCGGCGCTGTCGTTCGATGCCCGGCAGACCAATGGCTTGCGCTCCTCGGGCCTGAAAGGGGCTTACGGCGTCAGCGAAGGCTTCAGCCAGATCCTCGCCGGCAGCGGCCTGCAGGCCGAGCCGCAGGCCAACGGTACCTATGTGCTGCGGGCCGTGCCGCCTTCGGGGTCGGCGCTGGAGCTGGGGGCCACCAACATCACCAGCCAGGTGCTGGGGGCCACCACTGAAAACAGCGGCTCGTACACTACCGGCGCCGTGACCATCGGCAAAGGTGAGCATTCGCTCAAGGAAACGCCGCAGTCGATTACGGTCATCACGCGCAAGATGATGGATGACCAGAACCTCAACACCATCGATCAGGTCATGGAGAAGACGCCCGGCATCACCGTGTACGACTCGACCATGGGCGGCAAGTACTTCTACTCGCGCGGCTTTCGCATGTCGGGGCAGTACCAGTACGACGGCGTACCGCTGGACATGGGCAACCTCTATGTCCAGGCCGACAGCTTCAGCAGCGACATGGCCTACTACGACCGCGTCGAGGTGCTGCGCGGCGCCGCAGGCATGATGAAGGGCTCGGGCGGCACCGCCGGCGGGGTCAACTTCGTGCGCAAAAGGGGCCTGGCAGCGGCGCATACCGACGTCACGCTGTCCGGCGGCAGCTGGGACAACTACCGTGGCCAGCTCGACACCGGCGGCCCGCTGAACGCCTCCGGCACCCTGCGCGGCCGGGCGGTGGTGGCCCAACAGAGCCGCCACTACTTCACCGACGACGCCAACCGCAAGGACCAGGTGTATTACGGCGCCCTCGATTTCGATGTCAGCCCCGACACCACCCTGGGGCTTGGCGTGGCCTACGAGGACGTGGATGCCAACCCATGCTGGGGCGGCCTGCCGCGCTACAAGGACCGCAGCGACTTGAAGCTCAGCCGCTCGACCTGCCTCGACCCGGCCTGGAACACCTGGCGCAGCCAGCGCACCACGGTGTTCAGCGACCTCACCCACCAGCTCGATGACAACTGGAAACTCAAGGTCGCCAGCGTCTATACCAAGAACACCCAGGACATCAAGTACGCCTTCGCCTCTGGCGCCGTCACGCCCGGCACCAACACCACCGGCATGCTCGGCAGCCTGTACGACTACGACCAGGTCGATTACGGCCTGGACGCCTACGTCGATGGCAAGTTCGACGCCTTCGGCCAGCAACACGAGCTGGTGCTGGGCATGAATGCCAGCCGCTCGAACAAGGATGACTTCTACTCGGTGGCGTTCCTGGCGCAGCGGCAAAACGTGTTCAACCCCGACAAGTTCATCCCGGAGCCCGACGACAGCTATTTCATCGAGAACTCCTCGCGCGGCGGCCCGGCCAAGACGCGCACCACGCAAAAGGGCCTGTATTCGACCCTGCGCCTGAAACTGGCCGACCCACTGACCCTGGTCATGGGCAGCCGAGTCAGCTGGTACAACTCCCAGACCGATTACGACTTCATCAACACCGGCACCTCGGAGCATTCCAGCACCCGCGAGACCGGGCAGGTGACGCCCTTTGCCGGCGTGCTGCTGGACCTGAACGAAAACCTCACCGCCTACGCCAGCTACTCCGACATCTTCACCCCGCAAGGCAACTACCGCGGCGAAGATGGCGCGGCGCTCAAGCCGCTGGTGGGCCAGAGCTACGAGCTGGGGATCAAGGGCGCCTGGTTCGACGGGCGGCTTAACGGTGCCTTCAACCTGTTCCGTACCGTGCAGAAAGACCAGGCGCAGACCGACTACAACTCTTCGTGCCCGTCCTCCGATGGCTACTGCTACGTCAACGCAGGCCGGGTCCGCGCCCAGGGCTTCGAGGCCGAGCTCAGCGGCGAAGTGATCGAACGCCTGCAGCTGCTTGCCGGCTACACCTATACCCAGACCAAGACCCTGGACGATATCGACAGCAGCCTGAACGGCGCCGCGTTCAACAGCTACGTGCCTCGGCATGTGCTGCGCATGTGGGGCGAGTACGCCTTAAGCGGTGCGTTGGAGCGCTTCACCCTCGGCGCCGGGGTCAGTGCGCAAAGCGACAACTTCCGCGTATCGCCCGCCAGTGGCGAGAAGATCAGCCAGGCGGGCTACGCGATCTGGAATGGCCGTATCGGCTACCGCATCGACGACACCTGGTCGGTGGCGCTCAACGGCAACAACCTGTTCGACAAGCGCTACTACGCCAGCATCGGCACCGAGACGTTCGGCAACTACTACGGCGAACCACGCAACTTCATGGTCTCGGTCAAGGCCAGCTTCTGATGCCAATGGGGGCGTGAGCGGTTGTAGGCAGCATCAGAACCGCTCATCGGCAATCGCCGGCAACACTAGCTCGCGCACGAACGATGCCGTGGACAAGTGCAACAGCGCATCGACCATGGCCACCACATCGTGCACGGGCACCTGCTGGCCACCCCCACGCTGCGCCGCCTCCTGCAGCGGCGTGGCCAGCGCATCGTCGGTATTCAGGTACCCCAGCTGCAGCACCGTGACCGCCAGGTTGTGCTGGCGAAACCCTTCGCGCAGCGCATCGGCCATGCCATTGAGGGCAAACTTGCTGGCGCCGAATGCCACCTCCGGGCGCCCGCTTTGGCGCAAGGCGGAGGTGGAGCCGGTCAGGATCACTTGTGGCCTGGGTGCGGCCAGCAGCCTGGGCACCAGGCGCTTGAGCAATAGCAGGGTGGCGGTGATGTTCACGTCCACCAGTTTGCCGATCGACGCATCGCTGTCGTTCAGGAAGCTGTAGCCTTCGCTGAACGCCAACGCTTCCCAGATGCCGATGTTGCAGATCAGCACATCCAGTTGGTCCGGCGCCCTTGCCGCGATCTGTTCGACGCCTGCCAACGGCTCGGCCAGGTCTGCCTCGATCCATTCCAGGCGCGTGCCTGGCGACGGTTCAAGATCCCTGGGTTGCGAGCGCGATACACCGATCAGGGTGTCCCCGGGTTTGCCAAGCCCCTCGATCAAGGCACGGCCCAAGCCCCTGCTGGCACCGATTACCATCGTCTTCATGCTGTGTCCTTCCTTGCAAGAAAAGACCACAGCCTGGGACCTCGAGTTAACCTGAGGTCAAGCGCTGCAGCAAAACGCCCTCACATCACCCGGCCAGCGCGCCAGGCGCACAAGACGCTGATGAACGTATCGAGGCCCAAGGTAACCGTGGGATGGTTCGGCAGATGCAGGTGCTCAAGTACCACGGCCTTGTCGGAAAACGCCACGTGGTAGGCGTTTCCCGTGTAGTCCACCCCAGGCCGACCGGCCTGCACATGACGCGCCTGTTCCAGCAGCAAGTCGGCTGCGATGCCATTGACCTCATCGTTCAAGAAAGCCCCAAGACCGGGGTAGCTAGCTTCCAGTTCGGACAAACACTGCATCACGGCCTTTCTCCCACACATGAATCGAAAAAGGGCCGCAATGACGCCGGCCCTTTTCACCCTTATGGCTTGATGGCTGAAGGATAGGCGGTGTTCACCTTGCCATCCAGAAGCCAGCCCTCGATGGCGAACGCCTTGCCCCCGACGGTGCATTCAGACCCAGAAGAGCCGGTGAATTTCCCAGTGTCCATGGTACTGCCACTGGCAGCATTGACGATGGCCGCCAGCACCTGATCATGGCTGCAACTGTCCGGGAACATGGTAGAGCGCGTCTTGCTTGCAGGGCCTTGGTTACCGTCCAAGATGTCGAACCTGGTCATCTCGTAGATACCGGTCGAGGTCGTCGGTGCGATCACCGTATCGTCGGTCACCTGGACGGTCGCGGGCAGCGTGCCACCCGGCCGGCTGTGAAAGCCGACGGCCTTGCCCTTTTTGTTTATCTCGCCGCAGAAAACATGCTTCTGATTGACCACCGGCACCGTCGCCGAATCGCCCCAGGGGCATACCGCACCGCTTGCGGCAAACGTGAGGCCAGATGCCAGCGCCAAGCCGGCCAGTGCCACGCGCGCTGCATGGATCGCAATCACCTTGTTCATCATCAAAACTCCCTTTTTGCTGTTGATCGGGGCGCACCCGCCCCGTGCTGCCGCCCTGTGCGGCAAAACCTGGAGCAGGTGTTCAGAGCCCAAGCAGCCACTTGGCGCGGGCCAGGTAGGCGATGCGCTCGTCAAGGCCGTTGAAGCCGCCATTGATGCGCCGGGTAATCTCGCGCACGTCATCCTTGTCGGCGTGGTCGTTGAGCTTGCGGCTGTTCCAGAACCAGCCCGCCACATCCACCGCCAGCCCTGGGTCTGTACTCACCAGCGTGGGCGCGTCCTTGAGCTCGAAATCACGCCCGCAGGCCTTGCCGTATTCGCGGTAGTTGGCGCGCCCGGTGAGCTGGATCAGGCCACGCCCCTTGAAGCGCGCCCCGTCGCCGGCCTGGGTGTTGCCCAAGTCCTTGCGGCCTTCGTAGGCGTTGCCGTTGGCGATTTCCTCGGTGTATTGCAGGCAGCCACTTTCATGGGCGATCTGCGCCAGGAAATGCGCGCGGCGCAGCGGGGTGTCGATCCTGTAGCGCTCGAACACGTCGACGATGGGCTGGCGGAACGCCTCGATTCTGGGGTCGCTGGCCAGGTTGAATATTGCCCACAGCTTGGCCTTCACCAGCCCCGCCGGCAGCCCCGCGCGCAAGGCGGCGAGGGTCGGGTCCTGGGGCTTGACCGTGCTGCTCTCGGCGAGCCCATTGGCCATTTGAAAACGCTTGAGGGCGACGCGCGAACCCTGCCCCCACAAGCCGTCGCAGACCAGCGCACTGACGAACTCGCCGCGGCCACTGTTCATGTTCAGCAGCAACTGCAGGCTGCGCACATCGCCCCTGCTGTTGCTGCCACCGTCGCCAACCGATTTGTTGATGCACATGTTTGCCTCCTTGCGACAGGTGCACGCGCCCCGTGGGGCGACGTCCAATGCGTGCCTTTGCGCAGGTTGTTGATGGGAATGCTGTGGTGGATGAAGCGGGGTCAGCCGCTATCTGGGCGTGAGGGTGAAGCTGTACATCGTGGTGCCCTTGTAGGTTTTCAGTTGGACCTGCAGCGCATCACCATCGGGCCGGCTCAGCAGGTCGCCGTTGTTCAAGGGCCCGCAGCGGCCCTTGCCCGTTTCCTTGATGGGGTAGCGCAACGCATCGCCCGCCGGCTTGGGCGAGTCCAGCCTGAGCTGGCAGGCCCACTTGCGGATGGCAAGGCTGCCGGCATCCATCGCGCCCTTGTCGGCGAGGGTCAGGGTTACATCGACAATTGCCTGGCCATCCTGGAAGCTTCCCTCGTAGGCCTGGCCGGCAAGGGTGGGCAGGGCGATCGTCAGCGCCAGCGCACCCGCCAGCAGTGAGGTAATAGGTTTCATGTTGACTCTCCTTGTTGAATGAATACCCGGGGTCAGAACGCCAGCAGCAGCCCGACCCATTCGGCGATGGCGATCGCCAGTTCCGGGCGCACCAGCCCCAGCGCCATGAGCCCGACCAGCAGGCTGGCGCCGATGGCAATCACCAGCCGCCTCTGGCCAGACATCTTGCGGCGGGGGGACGACTTGAGGTCGATGATGGATTTCAAGGCACTGCCCTCCTCCTGTGAAAGCACCAACAGCATGGAACGGTCATTGCGCCTGCTCATTGCCAGGCCTCCTGTAGATCGCCAGCAACTGCCCGTCGACGCGCACCACGATGGCCTCGACGCCGTATCCGGGTACTTCGATGCTCAGTTGATGGGTGGCCTGCTTGCGGCTCGGCGGGCCGCCGATACGCAGGCCATAGCTGCCGGCACTGCCCAGTGGCTCCACGCAGGCATCCATCACCCAGGTCATGCCAGCCACCTGGGTGCCCGGCCACAACCGCTCGCACGCCTGCTGCGCACGCTGCATCTCGGCGCCCAGTGCCAACACCAGGTCCTCCAGCCGCTTCATCACGGCTGCTCCGCGTCATCGGGCAACCAGTACGGCCTGCGGGCAAAACCGACGTGGTAGGTCAGGGCCTGCAGGACCACCTGGTGCTCACCGATGTTGAGCAATTTGAAGCTTTTCTCGATACCCACCACGCGCCCGCGTGGGGTCCCGCTGAGGCAACGGTTGAGCAGTGCGGCCTGGGCCTGCACCGCCTCTTCCGGAGTCAGCTTTTCCGGGTCGAGGCTGCCAACCACGATGCGCTTCACATATCCAACATCCGTCAAATCGAACATCACGGCACTCCCTTACCGGAAAAGCTGGTCAGCCAGCGCTGGCCTGATGCACAGGCACACCTGCCGCTGGCCGGTCACTCAGCGACCACGCCTCAGGCGGCGATCTTCGGCGCGACCGACTGGGCGATGAGGTCCATCACCCGCGCCAGCCCCTCGGGCATGCCGTCATCGACCGCATGCACTTCCACGTGGTACTTGGCCGACTGGTCGGTGGAGCGGGTGTTTTCCTTGTGCGAAGTCACCGAGCCCGACACGTTCACCTTGGCGCTGAACGGGCCCCAGCCCAACTTCGCCTCCGCCGAGAACTTGCCCTCCTCGGTGCGCTCGTCGCGCGATTGCTCCGAATTCTTCACCTCCATGTCGAAGCTGATATCCACTTTGTTGATGGCCAGGCTCGGCACCTTGACCACCGCCAGCAGCGGCACCTCCAACTGGACCTTTTCGGTCGCCCCCGCGTCGTCGGCGGTGGGGGCCGCGCGCTGGTAGCTGAACATCACGTTGCGGATATCGCCTACATCGTTGGGGCCGGCCGTGGTCGGGTCGGCCGGGGGCAGAAAGCCAATCACCTTGATGAAGTTGGCGGTGGCATTGGCCAGGCGAACCTGCGCGTCGCAGGCTGCAGCCAAAGGTGCGCCGATCAGCTCGCCCATCGGCAGGCCGCTGAACTGATTACCCATTGCAAAGTCAGGCATGACGTCTCTCCTAGATCAATTTATCGAGGTTGTGAATCAGTCGGGCCATGCCCTCGGACGAAGGCTGGGTTTCGACTCTGAGGGTGACGCGCGCCATTGGCCCGCCTTCACCATTGCGGCGAACGCCCATGTCGACGTTCAAAGGCTGATGTGTATCGGTTGGCCACGCCGAGTCGGAACCCTCGGCGGGCGCAGGCTTGGCATCGCTCTGGTCGGCATGCAGGCCGACCTCGAAGTCGATCTGCATGTCCTTGACGGTGAGCAG
Source organism: Pseudomonas sp. UBA6315 (assembly GCF_002438125.1). Taxonomy (NCBI): domain Bacteria; kingdom Pseudomonadati; phylum Pseudomonadota; class Gammaproteobacteria; order Pseudomonadales; family Pseudomonadaceae; genus Pseudomonas; species Pseudomonas sp. UBA6315. The sequence goes on along the minus strand of NZ_DJTF01000171.1, from coordinate 20,936 downwards.
CCGCGAGCCGACCAGCGAGAGCAACGGCACGCGTACAAGGCGTTCCTCACCTTCGGCTGCATCGTGAGCCTGGGATGGCAGGCGCACATCGACACTGACGGGCCGGTTGTCCTCGTCGAAGTACTGGCGCACGGTCGACATCTGGAACCGCTGGATCTTGTCCTGAGCTTCGGCGACAGCGCCGGCAATGCTCTGGATCAGATGGTGGAGGGAGTGATTCGCCACGGCTGACGCTCCTTGTCGAAATCAGTGCCGATCCTCGGCCGCCTTCGGGCAGGCCGGTTGACGATGGCACTTGCAGTTGTTGGTTGAGCTCAGGTTAAGGTGCGCCCGGCGCGGCGTCCCGGGGCGTGCGTCCCGATAACTTGGAGGCGCGTCCCAGAATGCCGGCCAGCCCGCACGATCAGCTGTAGGTCAGCTCCCTGACCCACTGATCGAGCGCCGAGCGTTCGCCGGGCAGTGGCACCAGGCTGAAGAAGCCCGGCACTGCCCCGGCGTGCAGCGCGGTTCGGGCCGCACGCGGCGACAGGCCAAAGGCCTTGCGGAACAGGCGGCTGAAATGCGCCTCATCGACAAACCCATGCTCGAAGGCCAGGTCACCAATGCGCCGCCCGGCGTTGGCGCTGTCGCACAGGGCGAACAGGCAACGCCGCAGGCGCCGTTGCAGCACATAGTGGCGCACCCCGCCAAAGCGCTCGAAAGCGCGGTACAGCTGGCTGCGCGAGGTGCCGGCCTCCTTGGCCAGAAGCGCAGGAGTGAGGTCGCTGCGGTGCAGATTGCGCTCGATCAAAAGGCGCACTCGCCGGCCCAGGTCCACCGGCCCTGCGCCGGGCGCTATCGCTTGCGTGGCCTTCGCCAGGCAGGCCGCCACCATCCCCAGCAGGGGCAGCGCCAACCTCAGCGCCTCGTCCGTGCCCAGGCATGGCGCGCTCGCCGCCAGCGACGAAAACAGGTGCGCCAGGAGCATGCCGGCGGCCGTTTCACGGCGCAGCACCAGGCCATGCAGTTGCCCGGCATCGAACAGCAGCAACGACAGGGCAGTACGCGGAATCAGCAGGCTCATGCCTTCGCTGCTGGCCATGCCGAAACGTGAAGGTTGCGCGAGGTCGAGCATCACCAGGTCACGCGGCCGCACGCGCACGCCATTGCCGCAGGCAAGGCCGCGCTGCAGCGGCAGGTGCAGCAGGTAATGGTCCAGGTCGCACCAGCCCAGGCGGGTGCGGTCCCGTTGATAGCGGGCGCCATCCAGGTGCCCGCAACAGAACAGAAAACGACTGAAGTGATACACCGTGAGCGAGCAGGAAAAGGCGTCGGGCGCGCGCGTGCTGACCTCGAACAGCACGCTGGCACTCATCCGCCAATGGCTGAAGCCGAGTGCCGGCATCCCTGCCGGGGCACTGGGCAAGCTGGGGATCAGCGCGGTCTGTGTTGCAGCGTGGGGGGTGGGGGCAAGGGTAGAAGGGCAATCCATGATATCGACTCACTATCCATAGTTGAGTCGGTAAATTGGTTCAGGCCCAGGCCACCTGCTGCAATTTGCCACTATTGCCTTGCCCGCCAGGGCGCGTCGGGGCTCAGGCGCCGGGCGCTACCAGGCGGTAGCCTACCCCCGCCTCGGTGATGATGAACCGCGGCGCCGTGGGGTCGTCGCCGAGCTTCTGGCGCAGATGCCCGACCACGATGCGCAGGTAGTGGGTGTTCTCCACATGGGACGGCCCCCAGATCTCCTTGAGCAGTTGCTGCTGGGTGATCACCCGCCCCGGGTGCCCGGCCAGCAGCGCCAGCAGCGCGTATTCCTTGCGGGTCAGCGCCACTTCGGCGCCCGCCAGGGTCACCTTGCGAAAGGCAAAGTCGACGGTCAGCGGCCCGAAGCTGGCCGCCACCTCGCTGCCGCCCGACTGCGGCACCTGGCGCAGCAGGGCGCGCACCCGGGCGAGAAACTCCTGGATGCCGAACGGCTTGGTCACGTAGTCATTGGCCCCGCCATCGAGCGCATCGACCTTCTGCACCTCACTGGCGCGCACCGACAGCACCATCACCGGCACCGCACTCCATTCGCGCAGTTCGCGCAGCACCTGCTGGCCGTCCATGTCGGGCAGGCCGAGGTCGAGCACCACCAGGTCGGGCTTGGCCAGCGCCGCCTGAGCCAGGCCCTCGCCACCGGTGGCGGCCTCGATCACCTTGTAGCCCTGGGAGGCCAGGCTGATGCGCAGGAACTTGCGAATCTGCGGTTCGTCGTCGATGACCAGAATGGTGGCGGACTGGCTCATGGGGCTTCGCTTTCGGCTTCGGGTTGCTGGGGCAGCGGCAAGCATAGAGTGATGCAGGTGCCATGGCCATCGATGCCTTCGCCGACCAGAATCTGCCCGCCGTGGGCGCCGATCATGCCTTGGCAGATCGCCAGGCCCAGGCCGGTGCCCTGCCCGCCACGGTCGCCCCGCGCGGCGGTGTAGAACATGTCGAAGATCTTCTCGCGCTCAGCCACCGGGATGCCGGGACCCTGGTCGCTGACGGCAAAGCGCAGCTGTTCGTCGTGCACCGACACCTGCAGTTCCAGGCGGCCTTGGGCCGGGGAAAAGCGCGCGGCGTTTTCCAGCACGTTGATCAGTGCCTGTTCGATCAGCGCCGCATGCACGAACAGCAGCGGCAATTGGGCAGGCACATCGGTGTGCACGCGCAGCGGCGCCAGCACCACGCGCAAACGGTTGAGGGCACTGCCGACGATATCGGCCGGGGCCACCCAGTCGCGGGCAAGCTTCAGGCCGCCGTGGCCCAGGCGGGTCATGTCCAGCAGGTTCTGGATGTAGCGGTCGAGGCGTTCGGCTTCATCGCGGGTGCCTTCGAGCAGTTCGCGGCGGTCTTCGACCGGGATCGCCTCGCCCAGCGCCAGGAGGCTGTCGATGCTGCCGCGCATGGCCGTCAGCGGGGTGCGCAGGTCGTGGGACACCGATGCCAGCAAGGCGCTGCGCAGCTGTTCGGTCTCGCCGTGCAAACGGGCGGCCTCCAGCTGCTCGGCCAGGCGGGCGCGGGCCAAGGCTTGTGCCAGGGGCTGGCCGAGCGCCTGCAGCAGGCGCCGGCGCTGGGCACTGAGCGGCTCGCCGGATTGCGGGCGCACGCCAAGCAGGGCCAGGGGCTGGTCGTCGACGGCCAGCGGCCACCACCACCAGCGGCCATTGGGCAAGGTGTCGCTGCCATGCCCGGCGGCCTGGCCGTGCTGCCAGGCCCACTCGGCGGCGGCGCGTTCATTGTCGCCAAGGCCGTGGGCTTCGCCGCTGGCCACCTGCAGCAGGCCTTCGGCATTGCGCTCGAGCAGGCACACCTGCACGTCCTGCCAGGCATTGAGGTGCTGGCCGGCCGCGTTGAACACCGCCCGCCGGTCGGTGGCCACGGTCAGGCGGCGTGACAGGTCGAGCAGCTGGCTGGTCTGCGCCTGGGTTTCGCGTAGCGCCTGCAACTGGCTGCGCTGGCGGGCGGCGAGGTTACCGGTGAGGGCGGCCATCAGCAGGAAGAACACCAGCGTCAGCACGTCTTCTTCGCGCTGGATGCTGAAGGAAAAATTCGGCGGGATGAACAGGAAGTCGTAAGTCAGGAACGACAAGGCCGCACAGGCCAGGGCCGGGCCCAGGCTGCTGCGCACCGCCACCAGCAGCACGGCGGCGAGAAACACCAGGGAGATGTTGGGCAATGCCAGCACGCTCGACACCGCCCAGGCCAACCCTGCCGCGAGCACGGTGGCGAGCAGCGCCAGCAAGTAGTGGCGCCACACCCATACCCGCTGTACCGCGGCCGCGGCCGGTGCGGGCTGGGCATCGCGGTCGAGCACGTTGATTTCCAGCCCGTGGCTTTCACGCAGCAGCCGCGCCGCCACCCCGGCGCCGAAGAAGCGCCGGCGCAGGCGGTCGCGGGACTGCCCCACCAGCACCAGGCTGGCGCGGCGCTCGGCGGCATGCTGGATCAGCGTGTGCGCCACTTCGCCGGCGCGCAGCAGCACCACTTCGCCGCCAAGCCGCTCGGCCAGCTGCTGCGCGGCCTGCAAGCGATGGCGGGCGGTTTCGTCGCGCAGCCGGCCGTTGCCCACGTGGACCATGCTCCAGGGCAGGTGGCGCCGTTGCGCGACCCGGCTGGCATGCCGCACCAGGCGCTCGGCCTGGTCGTCACCGTCGATGCCGACCAGCAGGCGCCCGCGCAGCGCCGGTGCTTCCTGGCCACGCTGGCGGTAGCCATGGGCAAGGTCGGCGTCGACCTGGGCGGCGGCGGTCTGCATGGCCAGTTCGCGCAGGGCGGTGAGGTTGGTTTGCGAAAAGTACGCATCGATGGCCGCCCTCGCCTGCTCGGGCACGTATACCTTGCCCTCGCGCAGGCGTTCGAGCAGCTCGCGCGGTGGCAGGTCGATCAGCACCAGCTCGAAGGCCTCCTGCAGCACCCAGTCCGGCAGGGTTTCGCGCACGTGCACGCCGGTGATGTCGCGCACCTTGTCGTTGAGGCTTTCCAGGTGCTGGACGTTGACCGTGGTGTACACATCGATGCCGGCGGCGAGCAGCTCCTGCACGTCCTGCCAGCGCTTGGCGTGGCGGCTGCCGGGGGCGTTGGTGTGCGCCAGCTCATCGACCAGGGCCAATTTGGGCGCGGCCTGGAGCAGGCCATCGAGGTCCATTTCCTCGAGGGTGACGCTGCGGTACTCGCTGCGCAGCAACGGCTGCTGCTGCAGCCCGCCCAGCAGCCCCTCGGTTTCGGCGCGGCCGTGGGTTTCCACCACCCCGGCCAGCACCTGCACGCCCTGGCGTTGCTGGGCATGGGCGGCCTGGAGCATGGCGTAGGTCTTGCCGACACCGGGGGCGGCGCCGAGGAACACCTTGAGCCTGCCGCGGCCTTCGCGCGGCAGGTTGGCCAACAGCGCGTCGGCGCGGGCTGCGTCACTCATGTTTCATCCTTTGGTTGTTCATCGTCGGCAAGCCGGCTCCCACAAGCTGTGGGAGCCGGCTTGGCGGCGATTGGGGGCCTTGCTGTCACTGCGCCAGATGCTCCAACGCCTGGTTCAGCGCCAGCACATTGACCACGGGCGGCCCGATCAATGGGTGGAGGGTGGCCTCTTCCAGCATCGCTTGCAACCTCTGCTCCGGCACCTGCCGCGCCGCCGCCACCCGCGGGATCTGGTAGGCCACCGCCTGCGGCGGCAAATGCGGGTCCAGGCCACTGCCGGAGGTGGTCAGCAAGGCCAGCGGCACCGGCCCTTGCTCGGCGCGATAGAGCGTCGCCGCGTCACCCGTCACTCGCTCGGCCAGCGCTGGGTTGCTCGGCGACAGGTTGCTGGCGCTGCTGGCCACGGTGGCATAGGCCCCCGCCGAAGGCCGCGAATGGAACCAGCCATCGCCCTGGAAATCCTGGGCGATCAGTGCCGAGCCGCGCACCTGGCCGTGCGCGTCGCGCACCAGGCTGCCATTGGCCTGTTCGGGGAAGGCCACTTGGGCAATGCCGGTGACCGCCAGCGGGTACAGGGCGCCGGTGACCACGGTCATCAGCAGGATCAGGCTCAGCGCCGGGCGTACATACGTATTCATGATGGCCTCCTCAGACCAGGTGCAGGGCATTGAGCAGCAGGTCGATCAGCTTGATCCCGGCAAACGGCACGACGATGCCGCCCAGCCCGTAGATCAGCAGGTTGCGCCGCAGCAGGTGCGCCGCGCTCGCCGCTTGCACGCGCACGCCCCGCAGGGCCAGGGGGATCAGCACGATGATGATCAGCGCGTTGAACACGATCGCCGAGAGGATCGCGCTCTGCGGGCTGGCCAGGTGCATCAGGTTGAGCACGCCCAGCTGCGGGTAGATGGCGGCGAACAGCGCCGGCAGGATGGCGAAATACTTGGCCACGTCGTTGGCGATGGAGAAGGTGGTCAGCGCGCCGCGGGTCACCAGCAGCTCCTTGCCGACCTGCACCACGTCCAGCAGCTTGGTCGGGTCGCTGTCCAGGTCGACCATGTTGGCCGCCTCGCGCGCGGCCTGGGTGCCGTCGTTCATGGCCATGCCGACGTCGGCCTGGGCCAGCGCCGGGGCGTCGTTGGCGCCGTCGCCGCACATGGCCACCAGGCGGCCGTCGTTCTGCTCCTGGCGAATGCGCGCCAGCTTCTTCTCCGGGGTGGCTTCGGCGAGCACGTCATCCACGCCGGCTTCGGCGGCGATGGCCGCGGCGGTCAGCGGGTTGTCGCCGGTCACCATCACGGTACGGATGCCCAGCTTGCGCAGCTCGGCGAAGCGCTCGCGGATGCCGGGCTTGACCACGTCCTTGAGGTGGATCACGCCGAGCAGGCGCTTGTCGACGCACACCAGCAGCGGCGTGCCCCCGCTCTGGGCGATGCGCTCCACTTCGCGGGCCAGCGCGGCCGGCATTTCCAAACGTTGCATGCCGACGAAGGCCAGCACCGCATCGACCGCCCCTTTGCGGTAATGGTGCTGCTGGAAGTCGATGCCCGACAGGCGCGTCTCGGCGCTGAAAGCAATGGCGTCGAACTGCTCGGCCGCGGGCTCGACGAAGTCGTGCAACTGGCGCAGGTACTCGACGATCGACTTGCCTTCGGCGGTGTCATCGGCCAGCGACGCGAGCAAGGCGCCCTCGCCCAGCTCCTTGGCGGTGACCCCGGTGGCGGCATGCAGCGCGCTGCAACGGCGGTTGCCGAAGGTGATGGTGCCGGTCTTGTCGAGCATCAGCGTGTGCACATCGCCGGCCGCCTCGACGGCGCGGCCGGAGCGAGCGATCACGTTCAGGCGCACCAGGCGGTCCATGCCGGCGATGCCGATGGCCGAGAGCAGGCCACCGATGGTAGTCGGTATTAGCGTCACCAGCAGCGCGGCGAGGAAGATCAGCGGCAGGCTGCCACCGGCGAAGTGGGCGAACGGCTGCAGGGTCACCACCACGATCAGGAAGATCAGGGTCAGGCCGATCAGCAGGATATCCAGGGCGATCTCGTTGGGGGTCTTCTGCCGCTTGGCCCCTTCGACCAGGGCGATCATGCGGTCCAGGGTCGACTCGCCGGGGTTGCTGGTGACACGAATCAACAGCCAGTCGGAGACCAGCCGGGTGTTGCCGGTCACAGCCGAGCGGTCGCCGCCGGATTCGCGGATCACCGGGGCGGACTCGCCGGTGATGGCGGCCTCGTTGACCGCCGCGATGCCTTCGAGCACTTCGCCGTCGGCGGGGATCATCTCGCCCGACACCACCCGCACCACGTCGTCCTTGCGCAGTTGGCCGGCGGCCACCGTTTCGAACGTGCCGTCACTGCGCCGGCGTTGCGCGGTAAGGCCCTGGCTGCCGGCCTTGAGGCTGTCGGCGCGGGCCTTGCCGCGACCTTCGGCGAGGGCTTCGGCGAAGTTGGCGAAGAGCACGGTGAACCACAGCCACAGGGCGATCTGCACGGCAACCCCGGTGCTCACGCCACTGCCGGGGGCGAAGCACAGCACGGTGGTCAACACGGCCGTCAGGGCAACCACCAGCATCACCGGCGAGCGCTTGAGCTGGCGCGGGTCGAGCTTGACGAAAGCCTGCACCAGCGCCGGGCGCCAGAGCGCGGCGAAGCGGGTCTGGTCCTTGGCGCTGTGCGCGGCGTTCACTTCAGGAATGGGCATGTTCATGGTCAGCTCCTCAGAAACCCAGGCTCAGGTGTTCGGCGATCGGCCCAAGGGCCAGGGTCGGCAGGAAGGTCAGGCCACCGACCAGCAGGATGGTCACCAGCAGCAGGCCGGTGAACAGCGGGCCGTGGGTGGGGAAACTGTTCAGCCCCTGGGGCGCGCTTTTCTTCGCCGCCAGGCTGCCGGCCAGGGCCAGGATCGGCAGGATGTAGCCGAAGCGGCCGATGAGCATGGCCAGGCCGATCATCAGGTTGTGGAACACCGTGTTGGCGCCAAAGCCTGCGAATGCCGAGCCGTTGTTGGCGGTGGCCGAGGTGTAGGCGTACAACAGCTGGCTGAAACCATGCGGGCCCGGGTTGCTCACCGCACCGGCCGGGCCCGGCAGGCTGGCGGCGATGGCGCCGAGCACCAGCACGCCCACCGGCATCACCAGCAAGGTCGCCACCAGCAACTGCACCTCCCGCGCCTGCAGTTTCTTGCCCAGGTATTCCGGCGTGCGGCCAATCATCAGGCCTGCCAGGAACACGGCGATCAGCACGAACAGCAGCATGCCGTACAGCCCCGCGCCGACGCCGCCGAAGATCACCTCGCCGACCATCATGTTGACCATCGCCACCATGCCGGTGAGCGGGTTGAGGCTGTCGTGCATGGCGTTGACCGAGCCGTTGGAGGCAGCCGTGGTGGTCACCGTCCAGAGCACCGAGGCGGTGGTGCCGAAGCGGCTCTCCTTGCCTTCCAGGGGCGGCGCCTGCTCGATCTGGGCGCTCTGCAGGGCCGGGTTGGGCTGGTACTCCGACCACAGCGCGGTGCCGCCGCCGATCAGGAACAGGCTGAGCATGCAGGCGAGGATCGCGCGGCTCTGGCGCAGGTCCTTGACGTAGTGCCCGAAGGTGAACACCAGCGCCACCGGGATCAGGATGATCGAGGCCACCTCGAACAGGTTGCTCCAGGCCGTGGGGTTCTCGAACGGGTGCGCCGAGTTGACGCCGAAGAAGCCGCCGCCGTTGGTGCCCAGCTGCTTGATGGCAATCTGGCTGGCGGCCGGGCCGAGCGGGATGCTCTGGTCGGCGCCTTGCAGGGTCACGGCGTGGGCGTAGTCGGCGAAGGTTTGCGGCACGCCCTGCCACACCAGCAGCAGCGCCAGCACCAGGCACAGCGGCAGCAGGCCGTAGAGGGTGGCGCGGGTCATGTCGGCCCAGAAGTTGCCCAGGCTGGAGGTTGAACGGCGGGCGATGCCGCGGCACAGGGCGACCAGCACGGCCAGGCCGGTGGCGGCGCTGACGAAGTTCTGCACGGTCAGGCCCAGCATCTGGCTCAGGTAGCTGACCGAGGCCTCGCCGCTGTAGGCCTGCCAGTTGGTGTTGGTGATGAAGCTCACTGCGGTGTTGAAGGCCAGCGACCATTCCTGGCCCGGCAGGTGCTGCGGGTTGAGCGGCAGGTAGCCTTGCAACAGCAGGACTGCAAACAGCAGCAGGAAGCCGGCCAGGTTGAAGGCCAGCAGTGCCAGGGCGTACTGCTTCCAGTTCTGCTCTTGCTCGGCCTTGACCCCGGCAAGGCGGTAGCAGCCGCGTTCGACGGGGCCCAGCAGCGGCGTCAGCCAGGTGCGTTGGCCCTCCATGACCTTGTAGTAGAAGCGCCCCAGCCAAGGTGCCGGCAGCAGCACGATGGCGAAAAACGCCAGCAGCAAAGCGAAGTCGTAACTGTGCATGGCCACTCCCTAGCTGCGATCGGCGCGCAGCAGCGCCACCAGCAGGTAAACCGCCAATGCCACTGCAAGGAACAGTGACAGCCCGTCGAGCATGTACATGAGTGGAACTCCCCGTGGTGCGGCTTGGGCCGCTTTGGGGAAATTGTCCGAGGGAGGGGCGTAAAGGGGCGAGAGCGAGGGGTGGGGGTGGGAATAAAGAAAGCGTAAAGATTTGGGTTTTGCGGTGGTTTTACCGGCCTCATCGCCGGCAAGCCGGCTCCCACAAGGTTCGGCGCAGGGCCTGTGGGAGCCGGCTTGCCGGCGATAGGGCCGGTACAGGCTAGCGCTGCGGCGTCTGCTGCCCCGCGTTGCGGCTCCAGTCCAGCAGCAGGCTGTAGCCCACTGCCAGCAAGGTCGGCCCGATGAACAAGCCAATGAAGCCAAAGGCAATCAGGCCACCGAACACTCCGAGCAGCACGATCACCAACGGCAAATTGCCGCCGCGGCTGATCAGGTAAGGCTTGAGCACGTTGTCCACGCCACTGATGACGAAGGTGCCCCAGATACCCAGGAACACCGCCATCCCGTATTCCCCCTTCCACACCAGCCAAGCGGTCGCGGGGATCCAGGCCAGCGGCGGCCCCATGGGGATCAGGCTCAGCATGAACGTCACCAGGCCCAGCACGATGGCGCCGGGCACACCGGCGATCACGAAGCCGATCAGCGCCAGCAGCGCCTGGGCCGCGGCGGTGCCGATCACGCCGTTGACCACCCGCTGCACGGTACCTGCCACCAACTCCAGGTAATACTCGGCGCGATCACCCGCCAGCCGCTGCAGCAGGCGCAGCACAAAAGCCGCCAGGCGCGGGCCGTCACGGTAGAAGAAGAACACGAACACCAGGCTCAGGGACAATTCCAGCATCCCGCTGCCGATCTGCGCACTGCGCGCCAGCAGCCAGTTGCCCACCTGGCCCAGGTACGGCTTGACCGAAGCCATCAGCGCGGCGCCTTGCTGGTCCATCGATTGCCACCAGCGGACCAGGCGCTCACCCACCAGGGGCACGCTGCCCAGCCAGTCCGGCGCCTCGGGCAGGCCACCGACCTGCACGTCACGCACGAAGGCCGTCGCGTCGCGGATGTGGTCGGCCAGGTTGAACCCCAGCCACACCAGCGGCAACGCCACGATCAGGATCCAGGCGCTGGTCAGCAGGCTCGCGGCCAGGGTTTCGCGCCCGCCGAGCACCCGCGTCAGCAGGCGCATCAATGGCCAGCTGGCAAAGGCCAGGATGGCGCCCCACAACAAGGCTGAAATGAAAGGCGCCATCACCCACAACGCGGCGCCAAGCAAAGCCAGCAATACGATCTGGACCAACAGGCGGTCATGGTTGGCCATGGTGGCACTCGTTCAACGGATCAGTTCCAGGTGCAGGCCATCGGTAGGGGCGCTGCCGACTTCGAGGCGGTTGCTGCGCACCCCGGCCTTGACCAGTTGCTCGCGCCAGCTTTCGGCCTGTTCGCCGCTGAGGCTGGCACGCAGGGTGCTGTCCAGGTTCAGGCTGCGGCTGAGCAAGCCGACCCAGGCCGGCTGTGGCGCACTCAGGTCAGGGTAGTCGAGCTTGCCGGTGTCACGCATTTCGCGCAGCACGGTGGCGGCCGTGGGCAGCAGGTCGCCGAGCGGGCTGCCGGCCACGAACTCTTCCACGTGCAGGTAGGCGCGGCGGTTGCCGCGGGTGACGCTGTACAGCGCAACCAGGGTGTCGGCCTCTTCGGCGGAGCGGCGCAGGAGGATGAATGCCTGCTGCTCGTCGCCGCCATTGAGGCGCGCGTTGCCGAACACATCGTTGGCCCACAGGCTGGCTTCACCGCAGTCGCGGCCCTGGCACCAGAACAGCGGGTAGCCGCCGTCGTGCTGCAATTCCTCGCGGGCACTGGTGAAGGCTTCGCGCGCGGTACGCTCGACCGGCAGCTCGTAGGTCACCGAGCTGACCAGGCCGCGGCTCTCGACCTTGTCGTCGACGCGCAGGCGGCCGCTGATCTTGCGCAGCGGGCCCATCGGGTAGATGCGCTCCTGCTCCACGGCCGGGCGCTGGTCGACCACCTTGGCATCCACCGGCACTGGCAGGCTGCCGGCCCACAACAACGGGCTGGCGAGCCCCAGGCAGCCGGCAACGAGAACTCGAATGCTCATCGGCCACCCATGCCGCACGCGGCGCCGGTGAAAAGTTGATGGATGTCTGGCATGTACATGGTTGTCTCCCTGTTCAACCCGCCAAGCCTCGACACTTGTCCGGTGCAAGTCAAGCAAAGCCAAAGAAGCGATTGAAACAGTCTGCGACAAGGGCCGCACCCTGTTCGTCGTTCAGGTGCAGGTGATGCCCGCCGGGCAACACCACTTGCTCGAAGGGTAGCTGCTCCAGCAGTTCGGTGTGGCGCGCCAGCATGCCGTCGGCGGCCACCACCAGGCAGGCCGGGCACGCGACGCGGCGCACATGGGCCATCGCCTGGGCCTGGCTCAGGCGCACCGGCGAGGGCAAGGTCAGGCGGCTGTCGCTGCGCCAGCTGTATCCGCCGGGCACGGGCATCAGCCCGCGCTGGGCCAGCAGCTCGGCGGCCTCGCGGCTGACGGCGACCATGCCCTTCATGCGCGCCTGCACGCCCTGCTCCAGGCTCGGGTACACCGACTTGCGCTTGCCATCCAGGCGCAGCTGGGCCTGCAGGGCCATCCCCAAGCGCTCGCCGGCGTCCTGTTCGGCGCCGGTGGGCGGGATGACGCCGTCGATCAGCGCCAGGTGGCTGACCCGATCAGGCAAGGCACTGGCCAGTTGCAGCGAGATGATCGCCCCCAGCGAATGCCCCAACAGGGCAAAGCGCTGCCAGCCCAGCTGTTCGGCCACCCGCAGCACGTCGTGGGCGTAGTCGGCCAGGGCGTAGCCTGCGCCTGGCGGGCGGTGTTCGGAGTAACCGTGCCCGGCAAGGTCCAGGGCGACGATGCGCAGGCCTTTGAGTTGCGGCGCCAGGCGGGCGAAGCTGTTGGCATTGTCCAGCCAGCCATGCAGGGCGATCACCGGCAGGCCGTCCTGCGGGCCGAACAGGTGCGCGGCCAGTTCGATATGGCCCAGGCTCAGGCGCACTTCCTCGACCTGCGCGCTCATGCCTGGCTCCAGCGGTCGAACAGGCCCTTGATCAGGCTGGCGGTATCGGTCGGGCGCTCCAGCGGGAACATGTGGCCGCCGGGCACACTGTGGTATTCGCCCCTGGGCATGCCGCGCACGGCCAGGGTGTGATGGTGGCGGATCACATTGCTGCGATCGCCGCGCACCATCGCCAGCGGCACCTGCAGTTGCCGCGCGGGGGCTGGGCTGGCGTGGGGGATGCTGCGGTAGATGCTGATTTCGGTGGCCGGGTCGAAGCGCAGGCGCAGGCCCTGCTCGCCCTCCTCCAGGCCATGTTGCAGATAGGCTTCGAGGCATTCGGGGTCGAAATGGCGGAACAGGCTTTTGCTGGCGAAGTAGTCCCGTGCGCTGTCGCGGTCGCTGAAGGCCTCGCGCCGGCCCAGGGTGCGCCCTGCCGGGGTGATGCGGTCGATGAAGCCAAAGCGCTTGGCGGTGCGCAGCAGCCACTGGTCGGCGCGGGTCAGCACCGGCGAATCCAGCATCACCACGCCGCGGTAGTACTGCGGGCAACGCAAGGCCGCATGCAGGTGCAGCACGCCGCCCAGGGAATGGCCCACGCCCCACACCGGGGACTCCTGGCTGGCCAGGTGGTGCAGCAGTTCATCCACCAGATTCTGCCAGTTTTCGTTGACCGGGAAGCGCGGGTCGTGGGCGTGCTGGGCCAGGTGGCTGACCTGGTAGTCCGGCGCCAGGGCAGCGAACAGCTTGCCGTAGGTGGCCGAGGGAAAACCGTTGGCATGGGCGAAGAAGATCTGCTGCGACATGGCGCCTGGTCCGGACCGAGGAATGATGGCCTATTGTCGGCATCCTGCCGCCGCACGGCAACGTCCGGAAAGGTCATCGCCAAGGGTGTTCAGGTCAGGGGTTGTTGTCGAAGCTGGCCAACGAGCGCTGCAGGCAGGCCTGCATGTAGGCCAGTTGCCCTTCCAGCGCCTCGCGGGCCAGGCGCTGATCCTGGTAGTCGAGCTGCAGGCGCCGCAGCGCCAGGCAACTGGCCTGCAGCAGGTGGGAAACCCGCAGGCAGGCGTCCTGGAGCTTGCGCAGTTCTTCCTCGCCCTGCAGGTTGCTGGCCTGTTCGGGCCCTGCGCTGCGCACCTTGCCCAGCAGGTGATACAGCTTGGCGTCGGCCGATTCGCGCAACAGGCTGTACTGGGCATAGTCCAGTACCTCGCCTTCGTTGAGTTTTTCCAGCGTGGGCTGCAGGTCCAGCGAACGTATCAGTTCTGCCATCAGACCACTCATACAACACTCCCTGGCAGGTTCAGCCACTGATCGATCCGGGTGCAACGCTAGCAATGGATCCAATGCCCCGGCAACTGGCAAAAAACGCCAGTTGCCGTCGATCAGTGAGGCGAACTGATCGCCCGCAGGGTCATCAGGCCTGCCAACGGCCAGTCTCCCTCAAGCTCTGCAAGGCTTGCAGTGCTCATGGCGGCCGGTTGCTGGCCGTGGCCATGCTCGAGCATGCCCACCAACGTCCCGACCAGCGGTTGGTGGCTGACCAGCAAAACATGCTCCAGGCCCAGCCGTTCGATCTCGCCGATGGCCTGTTGCACGCTGCTTTCGGGGGTGAGCCAGGGCACCGTGCGCACCGGTTCGGCGAAGCCCAGGGTGTCGTGCACCAGCGCTGCGGTCTGCTGGGCGCGCACGTAGGGGCTGGCGATGATCGCCTGCAACGGTTGCCCGAGCAGCCGCGCGGCGCTGTGCAGCACCTGCTCGCGGCCATGGGCGGTGAGCCGCCGCTCGGCGTCGGTGTTGGCCCGCGGCTCCGCTTCACCGTGGCGCAAAACCCACAGCTTCACAGCTTGGGCTCCTCGTCGCGTGCCGGGTGTGGCGCCGGGGCCACGGCGTGCGGGGTTTCGCCTTCGGGGGCACGCGGCGCCGGCCAGTCGGCGAACGGCCAAGGCTTGTTGTCGGTGTGGAAGGTGCCGAAGCGGCCGATCTGCGCCAGGTACTGGCTGAGGCTGTCGCCAAAGTTCATCAGGCTGGCGCTGGGCGCGCCGTAGACCAGCCGGTAGATCAGCTGCACCAGCACCAGGCCGCCCAGCAGCAGCTCGGCCAGTTGCCAGACCACCAGGAACACCAGCATCCACAGCACGCGCAGGATGATCGACTCGCGCTGGGCGCGCTCGGGGGTATCGTTCATGTCTTGCTCCTTGCTCAGTGTCGGCGGCTCAGTTGAAACCGCTGGTGGAAATGAAGTCGACGTCGGTCTTGGGCTCGGCCCGCATCAGGCGCTCGATGACCTGGTTGAGCGTGCGGCCTTCGAAGAGGATGGCGTGCAGGCCAGCCACCAGCGGCATGTACACCTGCACTTGCTCGGCCTTGGCCTTGAGCACCTTGAGGGTGTTGACCCCCTCGGCCACCTCGCCCAGGCGGTTGACCGCCTCTTCCAGGCTCAGGCCCTGGCCCAGCGCGTGGCCGACCTGGTAGTTGCGGCTCTTGGGCGAGGAGCAGGTGACGATCAGGTCGCCGACCCCGGCCAGGCCGAGGAACGTCATCGGGTTGGCACCCTGGCTCACGGCAAAGCGGGTCATTTCGGCCAGCGCGCGGGTGATCAGCATGCTCTTGGTGTTCTCGCCCATATCCAGGGCCACGGCCATGCCGGCGATGATCGCGTAGACGTTCTTCAGCGCACCGCCCAGCTCGACGCCGAAGCGGTCGGCACTGGCGTAGACGCGGAAGGTGCGCCCGTGCAGCACGGCCTGCACACGCTGGCACAGTGCTTCGTCTTCACTGGCGACCACGGTGGCGGTCAGCGCGTGCTCGGCGATCTCGCGCGCCAGGTTCGGGCCGGACAGCACACCGATTCGGGCCTGGGGCGCGATCTCCTCGAGAATCTGGCTCATCAGCTTGAAGCTCTGCGCCTCGATGCCCTTGGTCAGGCTGACCAGGCATTTGCCCCGCAAAAGCTCGGCATGCGGGGCCAGCACGCTGCGCAGGGCGCTCGATGGCAGGGCAACGAAAACCAGGTCGCAGGCCTGCAAGGTCGCCAGCAGGTCGTTGACCGGCTCGACGCCATCGTGCAGGCGGATGCCCTTGAGGTAGCGCGGGTTCTCGCGGTTGACGCGCATCGCCTCGGCCTGCTCGGGGTCGCGCATCCATTGGCGCACCGGCACACCGTTCTCGGCCAGCAGGTTCGCCACGGCGGTGCCGAAGCTGCCGCCTCCCAGAACTGCAACAGGTTGCTGTTCAGTCATATTCAATCCGTTAAAGCCATAAGTTAAGTGGCGACCCCGCCATTATACGGCGCGCCTGCGCCAGAGCCAGTGGCCATGCGGTAGATCACTGGCAAAACCGCACCGGTCAGTTAACATGCGTGTTTCAACCCTGATACAAGGCCGTATCGTGTTTCCTGGCACGCCTCCCTACCCTCGCCTGCTGCTGCTCACCGCCTTGCTCGGCGGCCCGGCCATGGCCGACGATCTGTTCATCGACAACACCGACCTGCCGCAGGTTCTGACCGCCACGCGGCTCAAACAATCCCCGGCAGCGGTGCCAGGCAGCATGACCGTGCTCGACAGCGAACTGATCCGTGCCAGCGGTGCCCGCGACATCCCGGAGTTGCTGCGCCTGGTACCGGGCATGATGATCGGCTATGGCGCCGGCAACCAGCCGACCGTCAACTATCACGGCACCAACGTCAACGAAGCGCGGCGCATGCAGGTGTTGATCGATGGCCGCTCGGTGTACCGCGCGGGCCTGGCCACGGTGGACTGGAGCGACATCCCGGTGGCGCTGGAGGATATCGAGCGCATCGAGGTGTTCCGCGGCCCCAACACCGTCAGCTACGGCGCCAACGCGCTGATGGCGGTGGTCAACATCCTCACCCGCAACCCGGCCGACAGCCACGGCACGCGCATGAAGCTGACCCGCGGCCAGGACGGCATCGACGACTACTACCTCAGCCACGGCCTGGGCTGGGACGGCGGCGACCTGCGCCTTTCGGTGTCGGGCCAGAAGGACGATGGTTTCGATGAAAACCAGTTCGGCCAGGACTACCGCGACAGCCGCCGGGCGAACCGCTTCAACCTCAGCGTCAGCCATACCCTGGCACCGAACCAGACCCTGGAATGGCAACTGGCGGCCAAGGAAGGCAGCAACCAGCGGCCCTACACCTACCAGCCGGTGTTCCCCTTCGTCACCGAAAGCGGCGACAACGCCGACGTCAATGCCAAGGATTACGCCGGCTCCGTGCGCTGGAACATCGACTTCAACCCCGAGCACAGCCTCTATGTGCAGGGCTCGGCGCAGCATTTCGACCGCCAGCAGGTCTGGCGCGCCTGCGACGCGGCGCTGTCGTTCAGCCCGGAGCTGACCCGGCTGTGGCAGCTGAACCCGAATTTCGCCGAGCTGGTGGCACGCGGCGCCAACAACCCGCCCAGCAGCAGCAACCCCGAAGAGCAGGCGCTGGTCAATGCGATCAAGGATCAGTGGAACAACCAGGGCGGCAGCAACGTGGTGTGCGGCGATGTCGACCAGAGCACCCGAGAAACCCGCTACGACCTGGAAATCCAGGACACCCTGAGCCTCACCGACAGCCTGCGCCTGCTCAGCGGCATGAACTACCGCTACGACCGCGCCGACTCGCAGACCTACTTCGACGGCAGCCTCGACGACCAGACCTGGCGTCTGTTCGGCCAGCTCGAATGGCGCGCCGACGAGCACTGGATCCTGCAGGGCGGTGCGATGTTCGAAGACTCGAAGCTGTCCGGCAGCTCGCTGACCCCGCGCATGGCGGTGAACTACCTGATCACCCCGCGCCACGGCTTGCGCGCGGTGTATTCCGAGGCGGTGCGCTCGCCCGACATGTTCGAGAACAACGTCAACTGGAGCTACACGGTCAAGAACCTGACCCCCAACGCCTTCGGCCAGCAGCACGGCGAATACTTCGTCAAGACCCGCGGCCCGGGCGACCTCGAGCAGGAGCGCATGCGCTCGCGCGAACTGGGCTACAACGGCCAGTTCAGCGACATCGACCTGAACATGGATGTGAAGCTGTTCTACGACGAGATCACCGGAATGATCAGCGAGCCTTTGCGCAACAACCAGTACATCGCCAGCAATGCCAACAAGGCCCGCTTCACCGGCAGCGAAGCGCAGTTCGACTGGCGCGCCACCCGCCGCGACCGCCTGCGCCTGACCTATGCCTATGTCGACGCCTGGGCCAGCAACCCCGCCGACAGCGCCAACACCGCCCGCAACAGCGGCTCGGCCGGCTGGCTGCGCGAATGGGGCCAGGGCTGGTCGAGCGCGCTGTTCTACTATGGCGACGATGCACTCAACCAGTACCGCTACGAACGCGTCGACCTGCGCGTGGCCAAGCGTTTTCGCATCCAGGGCAGCAACCTGGAGCTGGCCGCGCTGTGGCAGCAGCGCCTGGACGATGAACCGACCACCCTGGTGCAGAACCGCTACGACAGCCGCCACCGCCTGAGCGTGAGCGCGGAGCTGGAGTTCTGATGGCCCGTCTGCTGCGCCTGCTGCTGTTCTGTCTCTGGCCCCTGGGCTCGCTGTGCGCCAGCGAGATCCTGGTGGTCGGTGGCGAGGATCAGCCCGGCATCCGCAGCTTCGCCACGGCCCTGGAAAGCCGTCGCAGCCATGACCAGGTGCGGTTCCAGACCGTCGCCGAACTGCCGCGCCCCAGCCAACTGAAGGCCGACACGCGCCTGGTGCTGCTCGACAGCGCCGCGCTGGACTGGCGCCTGGCGGAAAACGCCGGGCCGCCGGCCCTGGCCATGCGCATCAGCCGGGTGCAGGCCGAGCAGCGCCTGGGAAAGTCGCGCCCCGGCTACCTGACCCTGCTGTGGAGTGACCCGCCGCTGGCCCGGCAGTTGCGCCTGGCCCGCTACCTGCTGCCGCAGGCCCAGCGCATCGGTGTGCTGTATGGCGAGCACAGCCACTTCCTGGTCGATGAACTGCGCCAGGCGGCGCGCCCGCTGGGCCTGGAAATCGTCGCCCAGGACTGGCCCGACCAGCGTGACAGCCGGCCCCTGCAGCACCTGCTGGGCAGCAGCGACGTGCTGCTGGGCCTGGACGACCCCGACCTGTACAACTCCAAGACCGCAAAGAATGTGCTGCTCAGCAGCTACGGCCGGCAGATGGCGCTGATCGGCCCGAACGCAGGTTTTGTCCGCGCCGGCGCCCTGGCCAGCACCTACAGCGACCAGGACGACTGGCTGGCGGTACTCGACCAGTTGCTCGACCACCCGCCCGCGCGCTGGCCGCGCAGCCTGTACCCGGCCCGTTTCGGGGTCAGCGGCAACCAGCAGGTGGCACGTGCCCTGGGCCTTGAAGCGATCGATCCGAAGGCCACTGCCAAGGCCCTGGCCGAAGGAGAACCCACCCCATGAGCAAACGCCTGAGCTGGGACATCCACACCCGCACCCAGATCATCAGCCTGGGCCCGGCGCTGCTGCTGACCCTGCTGCTGATCAGCTTCTTTACCTTCGTGCGCATCCAGGACCTGCGCCAGGAGCTCAACCACACCGGCCAGCTGATCGCCAACCAGCTCGCGCCGGCCTCCGAGTACGGGGTGATCTCCGGCAACAACGAAGTGCTCGAAGGCCTGATGCGCGCCACCTTGAGCATCCCCCACGTGCGCTTTCTCGAGGTCCAGGACAGCCGCAACCATATCCTGGTGTACGTCGAGCAGTCCGACGAGAGCAGCAACCGGGCGCAGCGGGTCGAAGTGTTCCAGGCGCCGATCCGCCTGCAGCAGATTCGCCTGGACAACGATTTCCTCCAGGAAGGCAAAGCCTCGCCGCCGTCGATCGGCGACGATTATCTAGGGCGGGTGATCGTCGGCATGTCGGATGACGCCTTCAGCCAGCGCCAGCAGGAAATCGTCATCAAGGCCGGCATCCTGGCGCTGTTCGCATTGCTCTTCACCTTCTTGCTCGCGCGCCGCCTGGCGCTGAGCCTGGCCAAGCCGATCAGCGACATGGGCCACGCGGTCAAGGCCATCCAGCAAGGCGAATACGACGCACCGCTGCCGGAGGTCGACGACAGCGAACTGGGCCATCTGGCACGCCATATCAACAACCTGGCCAGCGCCCTGGAGCAGGCCAGCGTCGAGCAGAAGCAGGCGATTGCGCAGCTGATCCAGGCCCGTGAGGAGGCCGAGCAGGCCAACGGCGCCAAGTCGGAATTCCTGGCGATGATGAGCCACGAGTTGCGCACGCCCATGAATGGCGTGCTGGGCATGCTGCAGCTGCTGGAAACCACCCAGTTGACCAGCGAGCAGGCCGAATACACGGCCGTGGCCAGCGAATCCACCGGGCACCTGCTGAAGGTGATCAACGACATCCTCGACTTCTCGCGGATCGAGCGCACCACCCTGGAGCTCGAGCGCATCGACTTCAACCTGGGCGAGCTGGTGGCCAGCAGCGTGCAGTCGTTCCAGCACAGCGCACAGCAGCGCGGGCTGGAGCTGCACCTGCAACTGCCGGAGGGCGACGAGCAGGTCCAGGTGGTCGGCGACCCGACGCGCATTCGCCAGGTGCTATTGAACCTGGTGGGCAACGCCTTGAAGTTCACCGAACGCGGCCAGGTGCAGGTGCAGGCGCGCTGGCAGGTGCTCGACCGCCAACAGCTGTGGTTCACCTGCAGCGTGCGCGACACGGGCATCGGCATCGACAGCGAGCGCCTGGAGATGATGTTCGTCGCCTTCCAGCAGGCCGACAGTTCGATTTCCCGCCGTTATGGCGGCACCGGCCTGGGCCTGTCGATCGCCCGCACCCTGGCCGAGCGCATGGGCGGCAAGCTGCGTGGCGAAAGCCGCGAGGGCCTGGGCTCGACCTTCACCCTGGAAATGCCCCTGGCCCTGGCCAGCCCCGCGCCTGCGGCGTTGCCGGGCAGCACCCTGGAGCCGGCGCCGATGGCTGCAGGCGAGCGCATCCTGCTGGTGGAGGACAATCCGGTCAATCAAAGCGTCATCGAGGCCATGTTGCGCAGCCTGGGCCTGGAAGTGAGCGTGGCCCACGACGGCCTCCAGGCCGTCGAGCAGGTCAGCCAGCAGCGTTTTTCCGCGGTGCTGATGGATTGCCGCCTGCCCCAGCTGGACGGTTACGAGGCCACCCGGCGCATCCGCCTTTTGCCCGGCACCGCGCAGCTGCCGATCATCGCCCTGACCGCCAACGCGCTGCAGGGCGATCGTGAACGCTGCATGGCCGCGGGCATGAACGATTACCTGAGCAAACCGTTCCGCCGCACCGACCTGCAAAGGATATTGCAACGCTGGTTACCTGGCCGGACAGCCGCGACTGGCGATAAATGCTAAAGTGCGGCAGTCTTAAGGACTGGACAGGACCTTCGCCGGCCCTGAAAATAGACGTTTCAGTGCACACCTGTACTTCTTTCGCCAGGTGCGCTGTGACTTTCACCACAACGCAATAGTCTACCTGTAGGCTGCCGCCCGGAGAGATGCCGGGTTGGCCGGGAAGATTCATCCCCTG
>NZ_DJTF01000151.1:0-10795 GCF_002438125.1 Pseudomonas sp. UBA6315 | reverse complement strand
CCTTGGTGTTGTACGCGGCAACGCCGATGGTACGGCCCTTGAGGATGCTGTTCTGCAGGGCAGCCTTGGTGTATTCGTCGAGGCGCTTGGGCAGCCATTCGACGAAGTCCTTGACCAGCTTGTCCCAGCCGCGCGGCAGGTCGTGGGCGACGCCACCGATGCGGTACCAGGCCGGGTGCAGGCGGAAACCGGTAATCGCTTCGATCACGGTGTAGGCGCGCTGGCGGTCGGTGAAGGTGAAGAACACCGGGGTCATGGCGCCGACGTCCTGGATGTAGGTACCCAGGAACAGCAGGTGGCTGGTGATGCGGAAGAACTCGGCCAGCATGATGCGGATCACGTCGACCTTCTGCGGCACCTTGATGCCCGCCAGCTTCTCGACGGCGAGCACGTAAGGCAGGTTGTTCATCACCCCGCCGAGGTAGTCGATGCGGTCGGTGTAGGGGATGAAGCTGTGCCAGGACTGGCGCTCGGCCATCTTCTCGGCGCCACGGTGGTGGTAGCCGATGTCCGGGACGCAGTCGACGATCTCTTCGCCGTCCAGCTGCAGGACGATACGGAAGGCGCCGTGGGCCGAAGGGTGGTTGGGGCCGAGGTTGAGGAACATGTAGTCCTCGTTGGCGCCCTGGCGCTTCATGCCCCAGGCTTCGGGGTTGAAGCGTGCCGATTCCTCTTCAAGCTGCTGCTTGGCCAGGGTCAGGCTGTAGGGGTCGAACTCGGTGGCGCGGGCCGGGTAGTCCTTGCGCAGCGGGTGACCTTCCCAGGTCGGCGGCATCATGATGCGGCTCAGGTGCGGGTGGCCGGCAAAGTCGATGCCGAACATGTCCCAGACTTCGCGCTCGTACCAGTTGGCGTTGGGCCAGATACCGGTCACGGTGGGCAGGTTCAGGTCGCCTTCGCTGAGCGACACCTTGATCATCACGTCGCTGTTACGTTCGATCGACAGCAGGTGGTAGAACACGCTGAAGTCGGCGGCCGGCAGGCCACGGCGCTGGGTGCGCAGGCGCTCGTCGACGCCGTGCAGGTCGTACAGCATGCTGTAGGGCTTGGCGACACCGCGCAGGAAGCTGAGCACCTCTTTGAGCTGGGCGCGCTTGACCCACAGCACGGGCATGCCGGTGCGGGTTTCCTGGGCGACGAATGCTTCGGCGCCAAAACGGTTGTTCAGTTCGACGACCACATCCTGGTCGTCAGCCTTGTAGGGCGGAATGAAAATAGCGTTGTCCGCTGTCATGGTCTCGGTCGCTTTGGGTCAACGTTAAGAATGAAGCCAGGCCGCCGGCTCCCAATAGGAGCGGGCGGCAGGTCGCTGGATCAGACTTCGTCGGGGCTGCGCAGGTTGGTTACGGCGATGCGCTGCTCACGACGCAGGTCTTTCTGGGCTGGCATCTCGGCACGGTAAATGCCTTGATCACCAACAACCCAGGAAAGCGGGCGTCGTTCTTGGCCGATCGACTCCTGCAGCAGCATCAAGCCTTGCAGGAAAGCCTCAGGGCGCGGCGGGCAGCCGGGCACATAGACGTCCACGGGGAGGAACTTGTCGACCCCCTGAACGACCGAGTAGATGTCGTACATGCCGCCGGAGTTGGCGCACGAACCCATGGAGATGACCCACTTGGGCTCGAGCATCTGCTCGTACAGGCGCTGGATGATCGGCGCCATCTTCACGAAGCAGGTACCGGCGATGACCATGAAGTCGGCCTGACGCGGCGATGCCCGGATGACTTCGGCGCCGAAGCGGGCGATGTCGTGGGGCGCCGTGAAGGCCGTGGTCATTTCCACGTAGCAGCAGGACAGGCCGAAGTTGTACGGCCAGAGGGAGTTCTTGCGACCCCAGTTGACCGCGCCACGCAGCACATCTTCAAGTTTGCCCATGAAGATGTTCTTGTGGACCTGGTCCTCTAGCAGTTGATCGGTGACGGTTTCCCGTTCACCGACCGGGTACTGCTCGTTGGGCGCATCCGGATCGATTCTGGTGAGATTGTATTGCATGCCAAAGCCTCATTGTTTCAGCTTCGCTTGCCGCTTGCGACGACCTTCGGGAGCCCAATCAAGTGCCCCGACGCGCCATAGGTAGACAAGACCTGCCAACAGAATTGCTATGAAAACGAGTGCTTCGACGAATCCGGTCCAGCCGCTTTCGCGGACGGACACAGACCATGCAAAGAGAAAGAGGGCTTCGATATCGAAGATCACGAACAGCATCGCGACCAGATAGAATTTGGCGGACAGGCGCAGGCGAGCGCTGCCGACGGGCAGCATGCCGGATTCGAAGGGTTCGTTCTTGGCGCGGCCCCAGGCCTTGCTACCGAGCAGGCTGGACAGGCCGAGCATGAAGGCACACAGGCCGACGACACCCAAAAGGAAGATGGCAAAGCCCCAGTTGTGGGCGATGAGTCCTGCCGAATCGGACATGCTAGAGATCCTTATACAGAGACCCAGCTCTGCAGTCTGAAATAAGTAGAGCGGCGACGTGGTGTCGCAGGTGCAGTGACCAAATGTCGCAACTGAATCAATCGCGCTGATTTTATGGGTAAACCCGGTGCAAGTAAAATTTCTGTCGCAAATTTATTCGTAGCATTAAGAATAAAAATCCCTCCTAACTGGCTGAAAGCCTTGAAATTCGGGCATTGCGCACGGTTTTGTTAATTATGTTTCTTGCCCGGTGTAACGAAGTGCTAACTTGGTAATGATAATTAATATCGTTTAACCTGATCCTTGAAACTTTGGTTGTGCTGAGTCTTGCAAGTTCATTTGCCGTCAGCCCCCTACTTGCAAATGCGAAAGACTCTTGTTCTAGCAGTTTCCGACACCGCCCGCACCGCTCTGGGTCAATACTTTGCCGGATAAGCCGTGCTGGGCCGACGAAGCAATCGCCCATTGGCCCAGCCAGTAGGCGAGGATGATCAGGTAGGGCGCGGCGGCGAACGGGCTGACGAAGCGGTCGATGCCGATCAGGCTGTCGGAGAACACGAACAGGCAGGCGCCCAGCGCGGCGACGCCTCCACAGGCCAGGGCACGCCAGAGCATGGCGCTGATGGCCAGTGCGTACAGCGCCACCGGGATCAGCAGCGGGCCGAGGCCGTGGCTGGCCAGCACGCCGAGCAGGGCGATGCCGGTGACCCCGCTCAATATCAGTGCCGGCATTGCCGGGCGCAGGGTCTTGCTGCAATACGCCCGCAGGTAGGCCAGGTGTGCACAGAGGAAGGCGGCCAGGCCAAACACGAACAGGTCACCGGGCACGGCCAGCAGAATGTCGCCAAGCACTGAAAAGCCCAGGCCCAGGGTGATCCAGCGCCGATAGGCGGTGGCGGGCGCGCCGAGCATCCAGGCGATCAGGGCCAGTACCGGAATGGGCTTGGCCAAGAGGCCGAGCAGGGCGTTGCCGGTGGCCAGTGCATATATATAGAGGGCGGCGGCTGCGGCAGCGATGATGAGCAAGTGGCTTGGGCGGGGCATGGGCGGACCTTGCTGCTGGGCTGCCACAAGCATAGTCCGGATCCTGGGTTCTGCTCTGGCCCTATCGCCGGCAAGCCGGCTCCCACACCGAACGCGTTGGCATTGGAGATTGCTGTGGGAGCCGGCTTGCCGGCGATGGGGCCAGTGCAGCAAAAAAGAAGGCCCAGGATCCTCTCGAATCCCGGGCCTCTTTCAGCAAGCCACTGCTATCAGTGGAACTGCTCTTCCTCGGTCGAACCGGTCAGTGCAGTCACCGACGAAGCGCCACCCTGAATCACGGTGGTCATGTCGTCGAAGTAGCCGGTACCGACTTCCTGCTGGTGAGCCACGAAGGTGTAGCCCTTGCTGGCGTCGGCGAACTCTTGTTCCTGCAGCTTCACGTAGGCGGTCATGTCGTTGCGGGCGTAGTCGTGCGCCAGGTTGAACATGCCGTGCCACATGTTGTGGATACCGGCCAGGGTGATGAACTGGTGCTTGTAGCCCATGGCCGACAGTTCGCGCTGGAACTTGGCGATGGTGGCGTCGTCCAGGTTCTTCTTCCAGTTGAACGAAGGCGAGCAGTTGTACGACAGGATCTGGTCCGGGTACTCCTTCTTGATCGCTTCGGCGAAGCGACGGGCTTCGTCCAGGTCCGGCTTGGCGGTTTCGCACCAGATCAGGTCGGCATACGGGGCGTAGGCCAGGCCACGAGCGATGGCCTGGTCGAGGCCGGCACGCACCTTGTAGAAGCCTTCACGGGTACGCTCGCCAATCACGAACGGCTGGTCGTAAGGGTCGCAGTCGCTGGTCAGCAGGTCGGCGGCGTTGGCGTCGGTACGGGCCAGGATGATGGTCGGCACACCCGAAACGTCAGCGGCCAGGCGCGCTGCAACCAGCTTCTGTACGGCTTCCTGGGTCGGTACCAGGACCTTGCCGCCCATGTGGCCGCATTTTTTCACCGAGGCCAGCTGGTCTTCGAAGTGTACGCCGGCGGCGCCTGCTTCGATCATGTTCTTCATCAGCTCGTAGGCGTTCAGCACGCCGCCGAAGCCGGCTTCGGCGTCAGCCACGATCGGTGCGAAGTAGTCGATGTAGCCTTCGTCGCCCGGGTTCTTGCCCGCTTTCCACTGGATCTGGTCGGCGCGGCGGAACGAGTTGTTGATGCGCTTGACCACGGTCGGTACCGAGTCGACCGGGTACAGCGACTGGTCGGGGTACATCGACTCGGCCGAGTTGTTGTCGGCGGCAACCTGCCAGCCGGACAGGTAGATGGCCTGGATGCCGGCCTTGACCTGCTGCACTGCCTGGCCGCCGGTCAGGGCGCCCATGCAGTTGACGAAATCTTTTTCTGGGCGGAAGGACGGGTGGGCACCTTGGGTGACCAGCTTCCACAGTTTTTCTGCGCCCTGGCGGGCCAGGGTGTGCTCCGGCTGCAGGGAGCCACGCAGGCGAACGACATCAGCGGCGGTGTAGGTACGGGTCACGCCTTTCCAGCGCGGGTTTTCGGCCCAGTCTTTCTCGAGGGCTGCAATTTGCTGTTCGCGTGTCAGTGCCATGGAAATAAACCTCGTCGCATCGATCTTGGGGTAATTGTGCTGATGCTCACGAAGCGAATCAGGGGGTGTGGCGGCTGTCCTGTCCGGGGGAGTGCGGCGGCGAACGCGAAGGCTCGAAGGGGGAAGGAGGTGCAGGCCGGGCGAAGGTGTGCGCCTGCAGGTCGGCTCGTGGTTGCCTTGCTGCGGTGCTACGCGATTGCCAGTACTGCGGTGATGCGCTTCCGTCCCTCGGGACAACTTCTTCGTTGCAGTCGCAATCCCGTCGAACCGCCTTGTGGGCCGTATAGACACGAGGTGCCTCCCGGGGTGCTGGGAGTACGCCTCGAAGGCCCTTGCCAGGGCCCCTGATTAGCGGGAGCGAGGCCATCATGCCCTTGGGAAAAAGTACCTGTCAAATGTTTTGTAGTGCTTTTTTTCACTTACTACATTTTCGCTCGGATGCGACTTGCCAGTCTGTTTCAAGGCCTTGGGTCGAGGCCTTGATTTGCCTGGGATCAGTCGAGAAGGTCGACTTTGACACGCAAAGTCATGTTTTCACCGCGCTGGGTGCTGTATGTGCGGCTTGACAGGTTGCGGTCCGCTTGGGACTGCTGGTTGTAGCCTGCCAGGGTGATCCATTCGCCGAGCTTGCCGGTGAGCGTCGTGTCGGTGCTCTGCACTTTCACTACATCGGCACGTTCCTGGCTGATTCGATCATTATTGGTGCTTATTTGCAGACGAACCGTATCGCCGCTGACACTAGGCGTGACGTAGAAACCCTGGGTCACATTGCGGTATTCGGTGTCGCTCTGGATGCGCCCATAGCCGTCGGTGCTGGTGCTGGTGATCGGGATGCTCTGGCCCACCTGGATCAGCGCCGGCTGGCCTTCGCTGGCCTGCACCTGCTGCAGCCCGCCCTCGCGGTTGCTGGTGCCGTAGCGGATCACGCGGCCATTGCCACGCGCGTCCTGGAAGTTGCTGTCGTTGTTGTCGACGCTGATCAACAGGCGCTTGGGTGCGGTGTCCAGCTGCTGCAACAGGGTGCGCAAATCGTCGATGCGCTCGGGGCTGGCGTTGACGATCAGCTTGTTCTCGAAGGCGCTGACGCTGCCGTCCTTGCCGATGAAGGACTGGGCGGCGGGCAGCAGTTCGGCGCTGCTGCGGTGCTGCAGCGGCAGCACTTCGGTGGCTGCCTGGGCCGCCAGGCTAGTGGCCAGCAGCAGGGAAGCGAAAAGGTGGCGTAGCGGCATGTCCATGGTCTCCGCGGGTGGAATCAACATGATGGCAAATTTGCCGGCTTCTTGCCGTGTCTGGATCACAACTGCGGCGCCGATGATGAAACCTTTTTCAGCTTCACCCTGTGCGCCCTTGGCCGCGCTACGCTTGGGTTTCCAACCCACGCAAGTGAACCCACCCATGCCAGACCGACGAAGTCTCACACTGCGATCCGAGGTGCCCGCGCGTACTGGCTAGCCGGTGCTGCGTCCGTGCTTCGCATTGCCTCCCACGGCAGGAGCACAGACCATGACCGTCAAAGACCGCAACACCCGTTCGGGCCCATTGGCCCGCGAAGCCGCCGATGGCTTGGCCGCTACCCTGGAAAACCTCGGCGCCAACCCGCACGGCCTGAGCGAGGCCGAAGCCGCCAGCCGCCTGCTGCGCGACGGCGCCAACGAAGTGCTGCATGGCGCCCCGCAAACGCCCTTCAGGCAATTGCTCGGCGCGCTGCACAACCCCTTCATCTACGTGCTGCTGACCCTTGCCGCGCTCAGCTTCGTCACCGACTACTGGCTGCCAATCCGCGCCGGCAACGCGGACGATGCCGACTTGACCAAGGTGCTGATCATCCTGGTCATGGTCAGCCTCAGCAGCCTGCTGCGCTTCTACCAGGAGTACCGTTCGAGCCAGGCGGCCGAAGCCCTCAAGGCCATGGTGCGGACCACCGCCACGGTGTCGCGCAGCCAGGAGCAGGGGCAGGTGCCGCGCCTGCGCGAGGTGCCGATGGCCGAGCTTGTGGTCGGCGACATCGTGCAGCTGCACGCGGGCGACATGATCCCCGCCGATGTGCGCCTGATCGAATCGCGTGACCTGTTCATCAGCCAGGCCGTGCTCACCGGCGAAGCGCTGCCCGTGGAAAAGTACGACACCCTCGGGCACGTGGTGCACAAGTCGGTCAGCGACAGCGCCGGCGGTGAAGGGCACCTGCTGGAAACCGCCAACGTCTGCTTCATGGGCACCAGCGTGGTCAGCGGGCATGCCCGTGCGGTGGTGCTGGCCACCGGCCGGCGCACCTATTTCGGCACCCTGGCCAAGGCCATCGCCGGTTCGCGCAGCCAGACCGCCTTCGACCGTGGGGTGAACAGCGTCAGCCGGCTGTTGATCCGCTTCATGCTGGTGATGGTGCCGGTGGTGTTCCTGCTCAACGGCCTGGTCAAGCACGACTGGAGCGATGCCTTCCTGTTCGCCCTGGCAGTGGCGGTGGGGCTGACCCCGGAAATGCTGCCGATGATCGTCAGCGCCAACCTGGCCAAGGGCGCGGTGGCCATGGCCCGGCGGCGGGTGGTGGTGAAACGCCTGAACGCCATCCAGAACTTCGGCTCGATGGACGTGCTGTGCACCGACAAGACCGGCACCCTGACCCAGGACCGCATCACCCTCGAGCAGTGCCTGGCGCCCAGCGGCATCCCCGACCCGCAGCTGCTGGAGCTGGCCTGGCTCAACAGCCACCACCAGAGCGGGGTGAAGAACCTGATGGACCAGGCCGTGCTGCGCTGCGCTGCCGAGGCGCCTGGGTTCCAGGCACCGTTCGCCTATGCCAAGGTCGATGAACTGCCCTTCGACTTCATTCGCCGGCGCCTGTCGGTGGTGGTCAAGGATGCCCTGGGCGAGCGGCTGCTGGTCAGCAAGGGCGCCGTGGAGGAAATGCTCGCCATCGCCAGCCATGTTCAGCAAGGCGCTGTGCAGGCCGTGCTCGACGGCCCGCGCCGGGCGCAGCTGCAGGCCTTGGCCGAGGCCCTGAACGAGCAGGGCCTGCGCGTGCTGTTGCTCGGCACCCGTGCCCTGGGCGCCGATCACGGCAAGCTGCAGTACGCCGCCGAGGATGAGCGCGACCTGGTGATTCGCGGCTTCCTGACCTTCCTCGACCCGCCCAAGGACAGCGCCGGCCCGTCCATTGCCGCCCTGGCCGAGCAAGGGGTGACCGTCAAGGTGCTGACCGGCGACAGCGCCCAGGTGTGCTGCAAGGTCTGCCGTGAAGTGGGCCTGGCGCCCGGCGAACCGCTGCTGGGCCAGGACATCGACGGCATGGATGACCCGCAGCTGGCAGAGCAGGTCGAGCGGCGCACGGTGTTCGCCCGGCTCACCCCGCTGCAGAAGTCGCGTGTGCTCAAGGCCCTGCAGGGCAATGGCCATACCGTCGGCTTTCTTGGCGACGGTATCAACGATGCCCCGGCCCTGCGCGATGCCGACGTCGGAATTTCGGTCGACAGCGCCACCGACATCGCCAAGGAGTCGGCCGACATCATCCTGCTGGACAAGAGCCTGCTGGTGCTGGGCGATGGCGTGCGGGTAGGGCGTGAAACCTTTGGCAATATCATGAAGTACCTGTGCATGACGGCCAGCTCCAACTTCGGCAACGTGTTCTCGGTCCTGGTGGCCAGCGCCTTCCTGCCGTTCCTGCCGATGCTGGCGATCCAGCTGCTGCTGCAGAACCTGCTGTATGACGCCTCGCAGCTGGCGCTGCCGTGGGACCGCATGGACCAGGACTTCCTGCGCAAGCCACGGCAATGGGATGCACGCAACATCGGCCGCTTCATGCGCTGGGTCGGGCCGACTTCGTCGGTGTTCGATATCACCACGTTCGCCGTGATGTGGTACGTGTTCGCCGCCAATAGCGTGCAGATGCAGGCGCTGTTCCAGTCTGGCTGGTTCGTCGAGGGGCTGCTGTCGCAGACCTTGGTGGTGCACATGCTGCGCACCCGCAAGGTGCCGTTCGTGCAGAGCACCGCGGCGCTGCCGGTGATCCTGGCCACGGGCCTGGTGATGTGCCTGGGCATCTACATCCCGTTCTCGCCCCTGGGGGCGATGATCGGCCTGGTGCCGCTGCCGCTGGCCTATTTCCCTTGGCTGGCCGCGACCCTGCTGGGCTACTGCGTGCTGGCACAGACCATCAAGGCCCTGTACATCCGCCGTTTTGGCCAGTGGTTCTGAGATAGAAGGCGAGGTGGCTGCTGCCGGACAAATTCCGTAACATCGGCCGCCTCGTTTCTTGCCCGCCCTCGGCCCTGGTATCTACCGCGAAGATGCCTGGCTCGGGGGTGGGCGCCACCACAGGACTCCCATGAAACCCGCTCGACTTCGTGCCGACGTGCTCGCCGGCCTGACCACGTCTTTTGCCCTGGTGCCCGAGTGCATCGCCTTCGCCCTGGTCGCCCACCTCAACCCGCTGATGGGCCTGTATGGCGCCTTCATCATCTGCACCCTGACGGCCCTGTTCGGCGGCCGGCCGGGGATGATTTCCGGCGCCGCGGGCTCGATGGCGGTGGTCATCGTCGCCCTGGTGGTGCAGCACGGCGCGCAGTACCTGCTGGCCACGGTGCTGCTGGGCGGCGTGGTGATGATCCTGTTCGGGTTGCTGCGCCTGGGCAAGCTGGTGCGCCTGGTGCCGTACCCGGTGATGCTCGGCTTCGTCAACGGCCTGGCGATCGTCATCGCCCTGGCCCAGTTGGAGCACTTCAAGCAGGGCGAGCAGTGGCTCAGCGGTGCGCCGTTGTACCTGATGATCGGCCTGGTGGCGCTGACCATGCTGGTGGTCTACCTGCTGCCCAAGCTCACCCGTGCGGTGCCGCCGGCGCTGGTGGCGATCCTTGGGGTCGGCGTGCTGGTGTACCTGCTCGGCTTGCCCACGCGCACCCTCGGCGACATGGCGCACATCGCCGGTGGCCTGCCGGCGCTGGCCCTGCCGGAGGTGCCCTGGAACCTGCAAACCCTGAAGATCATCGCGCCCTACGCGGTGCTGATGGCCATGGTCGGGCTGCTGGAAACCCTGCTGACCCTCAACCTCACCGACGAAATCACCGAGAGCCGCGGCTACCCGGACCGCGAGTGCGTGGCCCTGGGCGCGGCCAACATGGTCTCGGGCCTGTGCGGCGGCATGGGCGGCTGCGCGATGATCGGGCAGACCGTGATCAACCTCAGCTCCAACGGCCGTGGCCGGCTGTCAGGCGTGGTCGCTGGGGTGATGATCCTGCTGTTCGTGCTGTTCCTCTCGCCGTTGATCGAGCGTATTCCGCTGGCGGCGCTGGTGGGGGTGATGTTCGTGGTGGCCCAGCAGACGTTCGCCTGGGCGTCCTTGCGGGTGCTGCACAAGGTGCCGGTGAGCGATGTGCTGGCGATCATTGCGGTGACCGTGGTCACGGTGTTCACCGACCTGGCCACGGCGGTGCTGTTCGGCATCGTCATCGCCGCGATCAACTTCGCCTGGCAGCATGCGCGGGAGCTGTATGCCGAAAGCCATGAAGATGCCGAGGGCAGCAAGCACTACCAGGTGCACGGCACGCTGTTCTTCGCCTCGACCACGGCGTTTCTCAACCAGTTCGATGCCGCGAGCGACCCGGCCAAGGTGACCCTGGACTGCAAGCACCTGAGCTTCGTCGACTATTCGGCGATCGCCGCCTTGCAGACCTTGCGCGAGCGCTATGCCAAGGCGGGCAAGCATTTGCGCGTGGTGCACCTGTCGGAGCGCTGCAAGAAGCTGCTGAAGCGGGCTGGCGAGCAGCACTGAGTATCGGCCGCAGGCGCAGTCTTTGTGGGAGCGGCCTTGC
>NZ_DJTF01000145.1:0-4619 GCF_002438125.1 Pseudomonas sp. UBA6315 | reverse complement strand
GGTGAGGATGTTTTGCAGGGTAATATTCACCTCATCGTCGTTAAGAGTGCGCGATGGATGCTGCCAGGTCAAGCCGACGGCCAGGCTTTTTCTATCAGGATCAATGCCTTTACCCTGGTAGACGTCAAACAGCCTGAGGTCTGTAAGCCATTCGCCTGCATTGTCACGAATTACTTCAAGCACCGAACTCGAAGCTACATCACGTCCTGCGATCAAAGCCAGGTCGCGACGGGTTTCCGGGAACTTGGAGAGCTCACTGAACTTCGGCAGGCGGCCTTCGACCACGTCACCCAATACCAGCTCGAAGACGAACACCGGGCGGTCCAGGTCCAGGGCTTTGGCAAGCTCTGGATGCAGGGCGCCGAGGTAGCCGACTTCCTTGCCGTCGCGCTCGATGCGGGCGGTCTGGCCTGGGTGCAGGGCGTGGTGCTTGCCGGCGACGAAGGTGAAGTCGCTCAGGGCGCCGGAGTAACCCAGCAGGGCTTCCACGTCAGCTTTGACGTCGAAGAAGTCGATGCTGTCGCGGCCATTCGCCCAGCCTTCCGGCAGGCGGCTGCCGGTGACGACGCCAGCGATCATCGGTTGCTGCTTGAGGTCACCCAGCTGGCCAACGAAGCGCAGGCCGCTTTCGAACAGGCGCACACGGTCTTGCTGGCGGTTGAGGTTGTGCTGCAGCGCCTTGACCAGGCCTGGCCACAGGGACGCACGCATGGCGGCCATGTCGCTGGAGATCGGGTTGGCCAGCAGCAGCGGCTCGACGCCTGGGGTGAACAGCTCGAACAGTTTCGGGTCGATGAAGCTGTAGGTGATGGCTTCCTGGTAGCCGCGGGCAACCAGCAGGCGGCGCAGGTTCGGCAGCTCGCCGCGGGTTTCCGGGCGGGCTTGCGGGGCCAGGCGGGCTTGCGGGTAGCGAACCGGCAGGTTGTTGTAGCCGTACAGGCGCGCCAGTTCTTCGATCAGGTCCACTTCCAGGCTGATGTCGAAGCGGTGGCTCGGGACGTTGACCGTCCACTGCCCTGCCCCGTTGGCCGTGGTGGTCAGCTCCAGGGCGTTGAGCATCTGCTCGACCTGGGCGGCGTCCAGCTCCATGCCGAGCATCTGGGTGATGCGTTCGGCGCGCAGGGTCACCGGGGCGACTTGCGGCAGGTGCTGCTGGCTGACGGCTTCGACGATCGGGCCGGCTTCACCGCCGACGATCTCCAGCACCAGGGCGGTGGCGCGCTCCATGGCTTCGCGGGCCAGTTGCGAGTCGACGCCGCGCTCGTAGCGGTGCGAGGCATCGGTGTGCAGGCCGTAGGAACGGGCCTTGCCAGCGACGGAAATCGGCTCGAAGAAGGCACTTTCCAGGAACAGATCGCGGGTTTTCTCGGTGTTGACGCCGCTGTGCTCGCCACCCATCACGCCGGCAATGGCCAGGGCGCGGGTGTGGTCGGCGATGACCAGGGTGTCGGCGCGCAGGGAGACTTCCTGGCCGTCGAGCAGGACGAGCTTCTCGCCCTCTTCGGCCATGCGCACGCGGATGCCGCCGTTGATTTCGGCGAGGTCGAAGGCGTGCATCGGCTGGCCGAGCTCGAGCATCACGTAGTTGGTGATGTCGACGGCGGCGTCGATGCTGCGCACGTCGCTGCGGCGCAGGCGCTCGACCATCCACAGCGGGGTCGGCTTGGACAGGTCGACGTTGCGGATCACACGGCCCAGGTAGCGTGGGCAGGCGGCCGGGGCAGTCACTTCGACCGGGCGCACTTCGTCGTGGGCAGCCGCTACGGCTGGCACCACCGGGCGGGTGACCGGGACGTTGTACAGGGCGCTGACATCACGGGCCAGGCCCGCCAGGGACAGGCAGTCACCGCGGTTCGGGGTGAGGCCGATCTCGATGCTGGCGTCGTCCAGGTTCAGGTACTGGCGAATGTCCTGGCCCACCGGGGCGTCGGCAGCCAGTTCCAGCAGGCCGTCGTTCTCTTCGCTGATCTGCAGCTCGGCGGCCGAGCACAGCATGCCGAAGGACTCGACGCCGCGCAGCTTGGCCTTCTTGATCTTGAAGTCGCCTGGCAGTTCGGCGCCGATCATGGCGAACGGGATCTTGATGCCGGGGCGTGCGTTTGGCGCGCCGCACACGACCTGGAAGGTTTCCTGGCCGTTGCTGACCTGGCACACGCGCAGTTTGTCGGCGTCGGGGTGTTGTTCGGTGGCGAGGATCTCGCCCACGACGATGCCGCTGAACTGGCCGGCAGCGGGGGTCACGCTGTCGACTTCAAGGCCGGCCATGGACAGGCGGGCGACCAGTTCGTCACGGGAGACTTGCGGGTTTACCCAACCGCGCAGCCACTGTTCACTGAATTTCATGCTGTTCTCCTGAAAGTTGCGTCGGGCATTGACCTAGCGGAATTGCGCGAGGAAGCGCAGGTCGTTGTCGAAGAACAGACGCAAATCGTTGACGCCATAGCGCAGCATGGCCAGGCGCTCGGCGCCCATGCCGAAGGCGAAGCCCTGGAATTCTTCAGGGTCGATGCCGGACATGCGCAGCACGTTCGGGTGCACCATGCCGCAGCCCATCACTTCCAGCCAGCCGGTCTGCTTGCACACGCGGCAGCCTTTGCCGGAACACATCACGCACTGGATGTCGACTTCGGCGGACGGCTCGGTGAACGGGAAGAACGACGGGCGGAAGCGCACGGCCAGTTCTTTCTCGAAGAACACCCGCAGGAACTCTTCGATGGTGCCCTTGAGGTCGGCGAAGTTGATGTCGCGATCGATCAGCAGGCCTTCGACCTGGTGGAACATCGGCGAGTGGGTGATATCCGAGTCGCAGCGGTAGACGCGGCCCGGGCAGACAATGCGGATCGGCGGCTGGGTGGACTCCATGGTCCGCACCTGCACCGGCGAGGTGTGGGTGCGCAGCAACATGTTGGCATTGAAATAGAAGGTGTCGTGCATCGCCCGGGCCGGGTGGTGGCCGGGGATGTTGAGCGCTTCGAAGTTGTGGTAGTCGTCTTCCACCTCTGGGCCTTCGGCGATGCCGTAGCCGATGTGGGTGAAGAACTGCTCGATGCGCTCGAGTGTACGGGTGATCGGGTGCAGGCCACCGGTGGCCTGGCCACGACCTGGCAGGGTCACATCAATGCATTCGGCGGCCAGGCGAGCGCTGAGCTCGGCCTCTTCGAAGCCTGCCTTGCGTGCGTTGAGCACCTCGGTAACGCGCTCTTTGGCGTCGTTGATCAGCGCGCCGACTTTCGGCCGCTCTTCGGCTGGCAGGTTGCCCAGGGTCTTCATCACCTGGGTCAGTTCGCCCTTCTTGCCGAGATACTGAACCCGGATCTGTTCCAGGGCATTGATGTCTTCAGCGCGCTCCACAGCTTCTAGGGCTTGGGAGACCAGCGCATCCAGGTTTTCCATGTACAGACTCCAGATACGAAAATAGGGGAAGAGCTTTGAAGGCTCTTCCCCTATCGATGACGTTTTACACCCGACGGCGCAACGCGCCGCCGGATGATTGTCGTGGGTACTTAAGCCAGAACGGCTTTAGCTTTCTCGACAATTGCAGCAAACGCCGCTTTTTCGTTCACTGCCAGGTCAGCCAGAACCTTACGGTCGATTTCGATCGACGCCTTTTTCAGGCCAGCAATCAGACGGCTGTACGACAGACCGTTGGTGCGGGCACCGGCGTTGATACGAGCGATCCACAGTGCGCGGAACTGACGCTTCTTCTGGCGACGGTCGCGGTAGGCGTATTGGCCTGCCTTGATGACTGCCTGCTTGGCTACGCGGAATACGCGCGAGCGTGCACCGTAGTAACCTTTAGCCAGTTTCAGAATTTTTTTGTGACGCTTACGAGCGATAACGCCGCGCTTTACACGAGCCATGAGTAACTTCCTCTATCTTTGACCAGAATTAACGAACGCGCAGCATGCGCGCGACTTTCGCGACGTCGGACGGGTGCAGCAGGCTGCTACCACGCAGTTGACGCTTACGCTTGGTCGACATTTTGGTCAGGATGTGGCTCTTGAAAGCGTGCTTGTGCTTGAAGCCCGAAGCTGTCTTCAGGAAGCGCTTCGCAGCACCGCTCTTGGTTTTCATTTTTGGCATGTTGGAACTCCGCATTCGATAAAATTACACATAATCATCAGGCCTGCCGTGCCCGGGAGATTACTTCTTTTTCTTGGGGGCGATGACCATCATAAGCTGGCGTCCTTCCATCTTCGGATGCTGCTCAACGGTGCCGTATTCGGCGAGGTCGGCTTCGACCCGCTTCAACAGCTCCATGCCCAGCTCCTGGTGGGCCATCTCACGGCCACGGAATCTCAGAGAGATCTTGGCCTTGTCCCCATCGGTAAGGAAACGTACCAGGTTGCGTAGTTTTACCTGGTAATCCCCATCCTCCGTCCCTGGACGAAACTTGATTTCTTTGATCTGGATCTGCTTCTGGTTTTTCTTGGCTTCGTTAGCCTGCTTCTTCTTCTCGAAGAGGTGCTTGCCGTAGTCCATGACCTTGCAGACCGGCGGTACCGCGTCTGCAGAGATTTCTACCAGATCCAGCTTCGCTTCATCAGCGATACGCAGCGCTTCATCAATCGAGACGATGCCAACCTGCTCGCCGTCTGCGCCAATTAACCGAACCTCGC
>NZ_DJTF01000004.1:0-5968 GCF_002438125.1 Pseudomonas sp. UBA6315 | reverse complement strand
GAAAACCGGCAAGAACATCTTCACCAGCGACGACCCGCTGCAAAGCGATGAGCTGCGCCACGCCATCGGCGGTGTGCTGGAGACCATGCCGGCGTCGATGGCCTTCCTCTGCCCGAACATCAACTCCTACCGCCGCTTCGGCGCGCAGTTCTACGTGCCCAATGCGCCAAGCTGGGGCCTGGACAACCGCACCGTGGCGGTTCGCGTGCCAACCGACAGCAGCGAGAACGTGCGCATCGAGCACCGCGTGGCCGGCGCCGATGCCAACCCGTACCTGATGCTGGCGGCCATCCTCGCCGGTATCCACCACGGCCTGACCAGCAAGGTCGAGCCGGGTGCACCGATCGAAGGCAACTCCTACGAGCAGCTGGAACAGAGCCTGCCGAACAACCTGCGTGACGCCCTGCGCGCGCTGGATGACAGCGAAGTGCTCAACCAGTACATCAGCCCCGACTACATCGACATCTTCGTCGCCTGCAAGGAAAGCGAGCTGGCCGAGTTCGAAGTGTCGATCTCCGACCTCGAGTACAACTGGTACCTGCACACGGTGTAAGCCCATGAGCGCAAATGCGGTCCCCTTGATCGGTGTCAGCGCCTGCCGCCAGCAGGTTGGGAAGAACTCGTCGCACACGGTGGGCGACAAGTACGTCGAGGCGGCCGCGTTCGCCGGGTTGCCGCTGATTCTGCCGGCGCGCGACGGGGGCAGCGATGCTCAGGCGCTGCTGGCACAGCTCGATGGCATTCTTTTTACCGGCTCGCCTTCAAATGTCGAGCCGCATCATTACAATGGCGCCCCCAGCGTGGAAGGGACCCGGCACGACCTGGCGCGTGACCGGCTGACCCTGCCATTGCTGCAGGCCGCGATTGCCGCCGGCGTGCCGGTGTTCTGCATTTGCCGTGGTTTCCAGGAATTGAACGTGGCCCTGGGTGGTAGCCTGCACCAGCGTGTGCAGGAGCTGCCGGGCTACCTGGACCACCGCGAACCTGAGGACGCACCCCTGGAGGTGCAATACGGCCCTCGTCACCCTGTCAGCGTTGCACCTGGCGGGGTGTTCGAGCGCCTGGGCCTGGCGGCGCAGTTCGAGGTCAACTCGCTGCACAGCCAGGGCATCGACCGCCTGGCCCCTGGCCTGCGGGTCGAGGCTCGGGCACCGGATGGCCTGATCGAAGCGGTGTCGATGCCTGACGCGCCGGG
The DNA here is from genome assembly GCF_002438125.1 of Pseudomonas sp. UBA6315. Classification (NCBI taxonomy): domain Bacteria; kingdom Pseudomonadati; phylum Pseudomonadota; class Gammaproteobacteria; order Pseudomonadales; family Pseudomonadaceae; genus Pseudomonas; species Pseudomonas sp. UBA6315. The sequence goes on along the minus strand of NZ_DJTF01000004.1, from coordinate 4,773 downwards.
CTTCGTGCTCGGTGTGCAGTGGCACCCGGAATGGCGTTACGCCGAAAACCCGGTCTCGCGGAGCCTTTTCCAGGCCTTTCGCGAGGCTTGCATTGCCCATGCTGCACGGTAGGGATATTACCCGAAGGTCTTGGATGACCAACTCCGACTCGCAAGCTTTCAATGAGTGAAAGCGCCTTGCTTGCAAGGCCTGTGACAACAATTCCAATAGTTACGGCATTTTCTCATGAGCAATTACACAGAAGCCGGCCGCCCACCCGACGCGGCCGACTCGGGCAGCACTCAACGCAGCAAAGGCCTGGCCAAAGGCCGTCTTGGCCTGTTGGCCAGCGTGGTGCTGGGCATTTCCACCATTGCCCCGGTCTACACCCTGACCGGCGCCCTCGGCCCCACCGTGCGGGAGGTCGGTGCTCACCTTCCAGCCGTCTTCATCGTTGGTTTCCTGCCCATGCTGCTGGTGGCCCTGGGCTACCGCGAACTGAACTCGGCAGAGCCGGACAGCGGCACCTCGTTCACCTGGTCGGCTCGCGCCTTCGGGCCGATGATTGGCTGGATCGGCGGCTGGGGGTTGGTCGTGGCCACCACCATCGTGCTTTCCAACCTGGCAGGGGTGGCGGTCGACTTCTTCTACCTGTTCCTCGCCCAGATCACCGGCAACCTCGAACTGTCAGCCCTGGCCGACAACCTGCTGGTCAACATCGCCACGTGTTGCGTGTTCATTGCGCTGGCGGTGTGGATCTGTTGCCGGGGCATGACCACCACCATGACCGTGCAGTATGGCCTGGTGGCGTTGCAGCTTCTGGTGTTGATCGGCTTTGCCTTTGCCGCCTTCAGCGAAACCACCGCGCCGCCTCCGCTGGCGTTCGACATGGCCTGGTTCAACCCGTTTGGCGTCGAGTCGTTCTCGGCCTTTGCTGCCGGGTTGTCGTTGTCGATCTTCATCTTCTGGGGTTGGGACGTGTGCCTGACGGTCAGTGAAGAGTCGATCGGCAGCGAGGAAGTCCCCGGCAAGGCGGCAACCTGGACCGTGCTGCTGATTCTCGGCCTGTACCTGCTCACCGCCATCGCTACCCTGCAGTTCGCCGGTATCAGCGAGGAAGGCCTGGGGCTGAACAACCCGCGCATCCAGGAAAACGTCTTCGCCCACCTGGCCGGGCCGGTCATGGGGCCGCTGGCGATCCTGATGTCCATCGCGGTGCTGGCCAGCACGGCCGCTTCGCTGCAATCGACCTTCGTGTCGCCGGCGCGCACGTTGCTGGCCATGGGTTACTACGGCGCCGTGCCACAGAAGTTCGCCAGTGTCTGCCCGCGTTCGCAAACGCCGCGCTACGCGACCATCTGTGCCGGTGTGGCTGCCGGGGTGTTCTACGTGACCATGCGTACCCTGAGTGAAAACGTGCTGGCCGATACCATCACCGCGCTGGGGATGATGATCTGCTTCTACTATTCGCTGACCGCGTTCGCCTGCGTCTGGTACTTCCGCAGCAGCCTGTTCGACAGCCTGCGCCACTTCTTCATGCGTGGCCTGTGCCCGCTGGTGGGTGGGGTGATCCTGTCGGTGATCTTCGTGCGCACGGCGATCGACAGCGCCTCGCCGGACTTCGGCAGCGGCTCGCATGTGGGTGGGGTGGGGCTGGTGTTCGTGATCGCGGCGATCATTTCGGTACTGGGGATCGTACTGATGCTGCTGTCGCGGATGCGTGCGCCGGCTTACTTCCTGGGTGCGACCCTGCGTCAGCAGGCGACCCTGCAGCTGCAGGAATAATTGAAAGGGGCCGCGTTGCGGCCCAATCGCCGGCAAGCCGGCTCCCACAGTTATCGCAGCAATGCAAACCTTGTGGGAGCCGGCTTGCCGGCGATTGGGCTGCAACGCAGCCCCTTTCGGTCTATCAGCAAAGCAGTTCTTTGAGCAGCGCCCCATGCCGCGCCTGCTGCTTCTTCAGCAGCAAGCGGTTCGAGCGAAACACCGCCTTCAACTCCTCCAGCGCCACGTCGAAATCGTCATTGATGATGACGTACTCGTACTCGTCGTAGTGCACCATCTCGCTGACCGCTTCCTTCATGCGCCCGGCAATGATCTCTTCGCTGTCCTGACCACGGCCATCCAGGCGCTGGCGCAGGGCTTCCTGGCTCGGCGGCAGGATGAACACCGACAGCGCCTCGGGCATCAATTTGCGCACTTGCTGGGCGCCTTGCCAGTCGATCTCCAGGATCAGGTCGAAGCCCTGGTCGAGGGTCTGCTGCAGCGCGCTGCGCGAGGTGCCGTAGAAGTTGCCGAACACTTCGGCGTGCTCGAGGAAGTCACCTTGCTCGATCAGTGCCTTGAATTCTTCATGCACCACGAAGTGGTAGTTGACCCCGTGCTGCTCGCCCGGGCGCATGGCGCGGGTGGTGTGCGAGACCGAGACGCGGATCTGCTGGTCGTCCTTGGTCAAGGCGGTGACCAGGCTGGTCTTGCCGGCGCCGGACGGTGCCGAAACGATATAGAGGGTGCCGCTGCTGTGGTTCATGGTAGGGGAGGCCTTACTCGATGTTCTGTACTTGTTCACGCATCTGTTCGATCAATACCTTCAGGTTGACCGCCGCTTGCGTGCTGCGTGGGTCGAAGGCCTTGGAGCCCAGGGTGTTGGCTTCGCGGTTGAGCTCCTGCATCAGGAAGTCCAGGCGCCGGCCGGCTGCACCGCCGGACTTGAGCACCCGGCGCACTTCGGTGACGTGGGTGCTGAGGCGGTCCAGCTCTTCGGCGACATCGCTCTTCTGCGCCAGCAGCACCATCTCCTGCTCCAGGCGCTGCGGGTCGAGTTCGGCCTTCAGGTCGCCAAAGCGGTCGATGATCTTCTGGCGCTGGGCGGCGAGCATCTGCGGCACCAGGGCGCGCAGGGTCGTGACCTCGCTGGCCATGTTGTCCAGGCGCTCGTTGATCAGCCGGGCCAGCTCCTGGCCTTCGCACAGGCGCCCGGCCTTGAGTTCGGCCAGGGCCTCGTCGAACAGCGCCACGGCCTCGGCATTCAGGGCCTGCGGGTCATTGGCGTCGGCCACCAGCACGCCGGGCCAGGACAGCACTTCCAGCGGATTGAGCGGCGCTGGCTGCTTGATCAGGCCGGCCACCTCCTCGGCGGCGGCGACCAGCTGCGCGGCGCGCTCGCGGTCGACCTTCAGCGGCTTGCCGTTGCTGTCCTCGTGCAGGCGCAAGGTGCATTCGACCTTGCCGCGCGACAGGCCCTGGCGCAGCCCTTCACGGACCGCGCCTTCCAGGTCGCGCAGGGCGTCGGGCAGGCGCAGGTGCGGCTCCAGGTAGCGGTGGTTGACCGAGCGCAGTTCCCAGACCAGGGTGCCTTGGCTGCCTGCGCGCTCGACACGAGCAAAAGCGGTCATGCTGTGCACCATGGGGAGTACCTCGCGTAGATGGGTGAACGGGGAAGCCTTTCGGCTGCAAGGCGCAGGATTGTAGCGCAGTGGGGCCGCGGCGCCCAATCCGCCCATGTTACAGAGGCGCGCTGAAACGGTGAGAAAAGGCGACAGGCTGCCTGGGGGCGCGACATTAGGCGTGTCCTCGCCGGGCGCCGGGCTCTATAATGCTGGCAGATTCAAAGTCCCAGTACAGGTATCCCAGATGAAACGTCCAAGTGGTCGCGCCGCCGATCAGCTCCGCTCGATCCGCCTCACCCGCAACTACACCAAGCACGCCGAGGGGTCGGTACTGGTCGAGTTCGGCGACACCAAGGTCGTCTGCACGGTCAGCGTCGAAAATGGTGTTCCCCGCTTCCTCAAAGGCCAGGGCCAAGGCTGGCTGACCGCCGAATACGGCATGCTGCCGCGTTCCACCGGCGAGCGTAACCAGCGCGAAGCCAGCCGTGGCAAGCAGGGTGGCCGCACCCTGGAAATCCAGCGCCTGATCGGCCGCTCGCTGCGCGCCGCGCTCGACATGAGCAAGCTGGGTGACATCACCCTGTACATCGACTGCGACGTGATCCAGGCCGATGGCGGTACCCGCACGGCTTCGATCACCGGTGCCATGGTCGCCCTGTGCGACGCCCTGGCGGTGATCAAGAAGCGCGGTGGCCTGAAGGGCGGCAACCCGCTCAAGCACATGATCGCCGCGGTGTCGGTGGGCATGTACCAGGGCGAGGCCGTGCTCGACCTGGACTACCTCGAAGACTCCGCTGCCGAGACCGACCTCAACGTGGTCATGACCAGCGCCGGTGGTTTCATCGAAGTGCAGGGCACTGCCGAGGGCAAGCCGTTCCAGCCTGAAGACTTCAACGCCATGCTGGCGCTGGCGCAGAAGGGCATGGACGAGATCTTCGAGCTGCAGAAGGCCGCGCTCGCTGACTGATAGATGGCAATTGGGGCCGCCTTGCGGCCCATCGCCGGCAAGCCGGCTCCCACACCGAGCGCGTAGACCTCAAGTCATGCGCCGTTCCTGTGGGAGCCGGCTTGCCGGCGATGGGGCGCGAAGCGGCCCCAATGCTTTTTAGATGGTCAACGTCCAGTCATAGTCCACGATCAGCGGCGCATGCTGCGAGAAGCGCGGCTGACGCGGCAGGCGAGCGCCACGCACGGAACGGCGCAGGCCCGGGGTCAGGATCTGGTAGTCGAACCGGTAGCCCAGGTTGAGCATCTCGGCCTGTTCGTTGTCCGGCCACCAGCTGTACTGGTCGCCTTCGCGGCTGACTTCGCGCAGGGCATCCACATAACCCATGTCGCCGGTGATCGCATCCATCCAGGCGCGTTCAGGCGGCAGGAAGCCCGGCGACTGCTGGCTGTCACGCC
>NZ_DJTF01000125.1:0-28242 GCF_002438125.1 Pseudomonas sp. UBA6315 | reverse complement strand
AAACAGACTGTGGGAGCGGGCTTGCCCGCGATGCGCCGCGCGGGCGGCGCTCGATCTCATAGGCGCTAAAGACCCCAAGGCAAGCCCCTAGAAGCCTTGATGCCACTTCCTGGACAGGCCCCTACCTCACCCGCCGAGCCTGGCCATCTCCTCGGCCACCACCGCCACGGTATGACGGATCTGTTCCTCGCTATGCTCACACGACACGAAGAAGCGCACTCGCGCCGCCTGCTCCGGCACCGCCGGATACAGGATCGGCTGGGCATTGATCCCACGCTCGAACAAGGCGCTGGACAACCTGCCGGCCTTGAACGAGCTGCCGGTGATCACTGGAATCACCGCCAACCCCGTGCTGGTCGCGGTATCCAGCCCGGCCTCACGGGCCAGGCGCAGGAACAGCTGACCGCGGGCCTGAACCCGCGCTACCCGGTCACGCCCCTCGGCCAGCAACTGCAAGGCGGCCAATGCTGACGCCGCCACTGCCGGCGGCATACCGACGCTGTAGAGGAACCCGGGCGCAAGAAACTTGAGGTGCTCGATCAGCGCCGTGCTGCCAGCGATGTAACCGCCGCAACTGGACAGGGTCTTGCTCAAGGTGCCCATCCAGATATCGACGTCCTCCCCCGCCAGGTCGAAATGCTCGCGGATGCCCTTGCCGGTCGCCCCCATCACACCCAGCGAGTGCGCCTCGTCGACCATCAGGAACACCTTGTGCTTGCGCTTGAGTTCGACGAAACGGGGCAGCTCGGGGTAATCGCCATCCATGCTGTAGATGCCTTCGACCACCACCAGCACCCGCTCGAAATGCTGGCGCTGTTCGCCCAGCACGCGGTCGAGCGCTTGCCAGTCGTTGTGGGGGAAGCTCAGCCGGCGCGCACCGGACAGCTGGATGCCCTGCAGCACGCTGTTGTGGATCAGCTCGTCATGCACCACCAGGTCACGCGGGCCGAACAGGTAGCCGATGGTGGTGACGTTGGTGGCATGGCCGCTGACCATCACCACCGCATCTTCCACGTCGTACACGCTGGCCAGTTCGCGCTCCAGCTCGCGGTGCAACGGGCGGTCGCCAGACACCGGGCGGCTGGCCGACACCGAGGTGCCGTAGCGGTCGATGGCCGCCTTGGCGGCTTCGGCCACCTGCGGGTGGCCGGAATAGCCCAGGTAGTTGTAACTGGCGAAGTTCAGGTACTCGCGCTCACCGATCTGCGTCGAGGCACCGGCCGTGCCTTCGTGCATGCGGAAGAACGGGTTGCTCAGGCCAAGCCGCGCAGCGCCCTGCTGCATGACCCGCAGCTGCTGGTAGCCTGGGTGCTGGTCGAAACGATAGAACGCCTCAGGTACCTTCAATGCCGCCTGCTGCGCCTGTTCCAGGGTGGCGCCCTGCGCCGCCGCCGCTTGGCCGCGGCGCGCCAGTGCTTGCTGGATCAGCCGTTGCTTGGTGTCACCGGCAAGGCCGGTGGGGGTTCGTGCAGTCATCAAAGGCTCTTAATCAATCAGACGGTTGGGCGCCACGCTGGCATCGGCCAACTCGGCATCGAGCTCTGCCACCTGTTCGGCGCTGAGCTCGCTGCCATGCCGGGCAAGTACGTTTTGCGCCAGTTGCTCCTCGCCACTGGCGGCATCGCCGCGCAGCAGTTCCAGCAGGCGCACGCTGAGCTTGTCGATGCTTGAGCTTTCACTGAGTTCCATCACCGGCAGGCGAATGCCGAAGCGCTCTTCCAGGGCGACCACCAGCTCTACGCTCATCAACGAGTCCAGGCCCAGCTGCTGCAGCGGGCGCTGAGTGTCCAGGCGCGCCGCAGGCAGGCGCAGGATCTCGCAGACTTCATGCTTGAGCATCTCGACGAAACGCTCCAGCAACGCGGCCTCGTCCAGTTCGGCGAGCATGCGCTGGATGTCCTCGCCATCATTGTCATCGTCCTGGTCGCCACCCTGCAGGCGAGCCAGTTCGGCGAAGCGCGGTGTATTGGCGGTGGGCAGGAAGCGCGACAAGGCCTTGAAGTCCAGTTCGAGCACGCCGTGGCCGTTATCGCCGTCGAGCAACATGGCTTCGAGCTGCGCCAGCGCCGCCTCGGCACGCAAGGCGGCGCCGCCCATGCGGCTTTGCAGCGCATCCTTGATCTGGCTATTGCGGGCCAGGAAGCCGACGTCGTCGATCGCCCCCCAAAGCACCGCGGTTGCCGCCAGGCCCTGGGCATGGCGGTGGCGCGCCAGCGCTTCGAGCCAGTGGTTGGCAGCCACGTAGTTGGCCTGGCCGGGGTTGCCGAACAGGGTGGTGGCCGAGGAGAACATCACGAAGAAGTCCAGCGCCAGGCCCTCGGTCAGCTGGTGCAGGTATTGCGCGCCCTTGGCCTTGGGCTCCAGCACGCGGCGCAGTTGCTCGCCGTCGAGGTTGCGGATCAGGCTGTCGTCGATCACCGTCGCGGCATGTACCAGGCCACGCAGCGGCCACGGGCTGGCGGCGATGCGCTGGAACACATTGTGCAGCTGGCCGGGGTCGGTGATGTCGCAGGCCACTGCTTGCACATCCAGGCCCTGGGCCTGCCACAGCGCCAGCTGCGGCTGCGCCTCGGTGCTGGCCGGGCCGCGGCGGCCCAGCAGCACCAGGTGACGGGCACCCTTGTCGATCAGCCACTGCGCCGTGCGCAGGCCGAAGCCGCCAAGGCCGCCGGTGACCAGGTAGGTGGCATCGGCCGCCAGTTGCAGCGCACGCTGCGGCTGCTCACGGGTGTCGACGGTCTGCTCGATGGGGCTGGCGTAGGTGACCACGACCTTGCCGATCTGCCGCGCCTGCTGCATGTAGCGGTAGGCCTCGACTACCTGGTTGGCGTCGAACTCACGAAATGGCAGCGGGTGCAGGATGCCCTGTTCGAACAGCGCCATCATCTCGCCAAACAGCCGGCGGGTGAGTTGCGGGCGTTCGCTCATCAGCTGGTCGGCATCGATGCCGAAGTAGCTGATGTTGTTGCGGAACGGGCGCAGGCCGATGCGGGTGTTCTGGTAGAAGTCGCGCTTGCCCAGTTCGAGGAAGCGGCCAAACGGCTTGAGCACGCGCAAGTTGCGGTTGATCGCCTCGCCTGCCAGCGAGTTGAGCACCACATCCACGCCGCGCCCGCCGGTTGCGGCGAGCACCTGGTCGGCGTAGGCCAGCGAGCGTGAATCGTAGACGTTGTGCACACCCAGCAGGCGCAGGAAGTCGCGCTTCTCGTCGCTGCCGGCGGTGGCATGGATCTCGGCGCCCAGCCATTTGGCGATCTGGATCGCGGCGATGCCGACGCCGCCAGCGGCGCCATGGATCAGCACCTTCTCGCCCGGTTCCAGGCGCGCCAGGTGATGCAGCGCGTAGTACACGGTGAAGAAGGTACTCGGAATGGTCGCGGCCGCCTCGAACGACATGCCTTCAGGAATGCGCGCCACGGCATTGGCGTTGGTCACCAGGCGGTTGGCGAAGCTGCATGGGCCAAAGCCCACCACGCGATCGCCTGGGGCGAAGTCGCCCAGCACCTGGGCACCTTTGCCTTGCACCACGCCTGCGAACTCGAAGCCCAGGGTCGGGCCGGAGAAGCCATTCTCGATCGCCTCGTCGGACAGCAGGCCGAGGGCGAACATCACGTCGCGGAAGTTCAGGCCGGTGGCGCGCACGGCGATATCCAGCTCGTCGGCGGCCGGCTGGCGAGGCTCGCGTATTTCCCAGCGCAGGTTGCGCAGCTGGCCCGGCAGGTCGAAGCCCAGGCATACCCAGTGCTCGCTCGCAACGCCGCGCTGGGCATCGCTGGCCAGCACGCGCAGACGCGGCACGTAGCGGCGGCCTGCGCCATCGAGCGCCAGCTCGGTTTCAGCATCGGCATTGAGCAAGGCCGGCAACGCCAGCTCGACGGGCGCACCGTGGGCCAGGTCGAGCAGGCGAATGCGGCAATTCGCCGACTCGTTGGCCAAGGTGCGGCCGAAGCCCCAGAACGCGGCATCGGCAATCGCATCGATGGCGGCAGCGGTGTCGGCGCCGTACAGGTGCTCGGCGCCGCCGCGGCAGAGCAGCCAGCACTGCGGGGCGATGTTCAGCGATTCGCAAGCCTGCACCAGCGCTGCAGCCTGCAGGCAGCGCTCGGCCTGGCCATCGAGGCCGGCAGCGCTGTCGAAACCGGCCAGGTGCAGCACATGCTCCGGCTCCTGGCCCAGTGCAGCGAGCTGGCTGGCCAGCGCCTGGGCATCACCGGGCAGCAGCAGGCTGACTTGCTGGCCTTGTTCACGCAGTTGCTCGGCAATGCGCAGGGCGGCGCCCTGCCCGGCTTCGGCCAGCACGGCCCAATGCTGCACGGCAGGCTCAGGGGAGGCACTTGCAGCCGTTGCCGGTTTGTCGGCCAGCAGCAGGTAGCTGCCGCAAGCGTTACCCGGCAATGCATCGAGCGTGTGCCATCCACTCAGGCCGTGGCGTTGCAGTTCATGGCCCCAGAACGCCGGGCCTTGCTGGCGCGACAGCGCCTGTTCAGGGCCGGCCAGCCACCAATCGGCCTGGGCACCGAAGACAAAGTCGGCCCAGCGCGCCGGGTACTGCCCCAGCAGCGCCAGTTGGCCATGGGGGTTGAGCTGCGCCGCAGCCTGGCGCAAGGCATCGCCAACTGCGGCCAGGGCGCCGAGGTCACTCGGCAGCAGCACCCAGTCGACGCTGCCGGCCTCGGCCAGTTGCGCCGGGGCCAGCACGGTGAGTGCCGGGCAATCGTCGCGCAGGCGTTGTTCAAGCTCCGGCTCGGCCACGCAATACAGGTAGTCGATACGGTCGAAGTCGAGGCCGGCATACAGCAGTTCGGCGAACGATGCGCCGCCAAAGCCGAACTCCAGCACCCGCAGGCGCTGCCCGGCCGGCAAGCGCGCCAGGCGCTCGGCCAGGGCCTGGCCGATACCCGCGAGCAGGCGCTGCTGGCCGGCCGCGCCGAGAACCAGGCGGCCCAGGCTGGCAGCGCTGGATTCGCGTGGCAGCAGGCTGTCGAGCGCCTGGCTGCCGTCGAGCAGCGCCGGCAAATGGCGACCGATACGGCCCACCGAGTGGATGATCTGGAAGTACTCGGGATAGCTCTGGAACAGCTCCTGCCAGATCGCTTCCGACGCCGGGCGCTCGCCACTGTCGGCCAGCTGCCAGCTGCCATCGGCAGTGCGCTCCAGGCTGCCATCGAGTTCGGCCTGGTGCAGCAGCGCCGCAAGGTAGTTGCCCTGGCCTTGCGACCACTGAGCCAACTGCCCGGCGCTCAGGCTGCCACCGGCCTGCTCGACCAGGTCGAGCACGAAGCTTGCGCACAATACGTCGAGCAGCGGCTCGACCTCGTTCAGGTAGCGCACTTGCGCAGGCTCGTGCGCCAGGCTCTGCAGGGCATCGGCCAACGCGGTGCTGTTCACGGCCTGGCGCTCGACCGGCAACACCGTACCCGGCGCAGCCAGGCCGACCTGGCCCAGGCGCTTGATCTCGCCGCTGCGGTCGTACTGCAGGCGCACGGCGCGCAGGCGGGCCTCCTTGATCGCCAGCACGGCGTCGCCATTGCCGTCGAACAAGGTCACGTCGACCAGCAGCGAATGCTCGGTCCGCTTGAGCTGGCGCACCTCGGCCAGGGCCGGCACGCCGCCTTGCTTGGTCCAGGCGACACGCCCCAGCTTGACCGGGATGAACGCCAGCCCCGGGTTGCGCCCCGGGCGGCTGGCCAGCAATTCGGTGATCAGCTGGAAGGCGCCGTCGAGCAAGGCGGGGTGCAGGTGCAGGCCGGCCAGTTCGGGTTCGATGACGGCCGGTACGGCCAGCTGGGCGATTACCCGGTCGGCGTCGACCCAGGCGGCGGCCACGCTCTGGTAGGCCGGGCCATAGTTCAGGCCCACAGCGCGGGTCAGGGCCAGGTGCTGCTCGGCGCTGAAGTCTGCCGGGCGCTGGGGCAAGGCCGGCGCACGGCCGCCAAGCAGTACCCCGCAGGCTTCGCCAGGCAGGCGCGCGACCACGTGCTGCACCCAGTCTTCATGCTGAGCCAGCCCGCGCGAGGTGATGCGCAGGGTGCCATCGGCCTCTTCGACCTGCACGCGCACTTTCTTGCTGCCCTCGCTGCTCAGCAGCAGGGGGTTGTGAATCTCCAGCTCTTCGATGTCGACGAACGTGCCGGGCTGGTGCAGTTGCGCCACCGCCAAGGCCAGCTCGGTGAAGCCCGCGCCCGGGAACAGCACCGACTCGCCAACCTTGTGGTCGGCCAGGGTCGGGAACAGGTGGGTGTCGAGGCGGTTTTCCCAGGTCAATGCATGGCCCAGCAGCGGGTAGCCCAGCAGCGGGTGCACGCGCTCGCGGGTCAGGGTGCCCAGGGATTCGGCGCTGACCGGCAACTGGAAGTGGTCACGCTGCCAGGCGTAGTTGGGCAGATTGAGCGGGCGGCCGGCGACCGGGAAGCGCTGCGGCCACTGCGGCTCGACACCGGCCAGCAGCAGGCGCGCCACGCTGCGCTCGAGCAGCTGCGGGCTGTTGTCGTTGCGCTTGAGGGTGGCGATCACCTGGCCAGGCTGTTCGCACTGGGCCAGCACGTCGCTCACGTAGCTGCGCAGGATCGGGTGCGGGCCGACTTCTACGAACAGGTTCAGGCCACTGCGCACCATGGCATCCAGGGCGCCCTGGAACAGCACCGGGAAGCGGATGTTCTGCCACCAGTAGTGGCTGCCCAGGCGCTCGCCGGCCAGTTCGCCACCGACCACGGTGGAATAGAACGGAACCTGCGTGGCCTTTGGGCGGATGTGCGCCAGGTCGGCGACCACTGCCTGTTCGATGGGGTTCATCGCCGGCGAGTGGAAGGCGTAGTCCAGGTCCAGGCGACGGGCGAACACCTGGCGCTCGGCCAGGGCTTCTTCCAGCATGGCCAGGGCCTCGACTTCACCGGCCACGGTGGCACCGCGGGCGCTGTTTTCGCCGGCGACGACCACGCGCTCGTCGAGGCTCAATTCGGCAATCAAGGCTGCGGTGGCATCAGCCGGCAAGCCGACGGCGGTCATCTGGCCGCTGCCGCGGGTCAGGCCTTGCAGGCGGCTGCGGTGGTAAATGACCTGGGTTGCGTCCTCCAGGCTCAGCGCGCCGCTGGCCCAGGCCGCGGCCACTTCACCGACGCTGTGGCCAACCACCGCCACCGGGCGGATGCCTTCTGCCGCCAGCACGCGGGTGACTGCCACTTGCAGGGCGAACAGCGCCGGCTGGGCGATTTCGGTACGCGCGTAGCGGCCCTCGCCGTTGTCGCCGAGCAGCTCGGCGCGCAGCGAATAGCCCGCCAGCGGCTGGAACAGCGCGTCCACTTCGTCGATGGCGGCGGCGAACAGCGGCTGGTCGAGCATCGCCCGGCCCATGCCCTGCCACTGCGAACCGTTACCGGAATAGACGAACACCGGGCCGCTGGCCGACTCCAGCGCCTGGCCGGCTTCGAGCACGGCGCTGAGCTCGCTGAGGGTTGGGTCCTGGGCGTAGTCGTCCAGTGCCTGCGCCGCTTCAGCGGCGTTGTCGCTGACCAGCAGCAGGCGGTGGGCATGAGCGTCGCGGCGGAACATCGCCTGGTAGGCGACATCGTAGTAATCGACGTCGCCATGCTCGGCCAGGTAGGCGGCAAAACGCTCGGCCGTGGCGCGCAGGCCCTGCTCGGTCTTGGCGCTGAGCAGCAGCGGCAGCCGTGCGGCGGTCGATTTTTCAGCTGCTGCTGGTACAGGCTGCGGGCTTTGCAGAATGACGTGGGCGTTGGCACCGCCAAAGCCGAACGAGTTGACGCCAACGGTCAACTGGCCTTCACGCTTGAGCGCCAGCGGTTCGGTGACCACCTGCAGGTTGAGGTCAGCGAACGGGATATTCGGGTTGAGCGCCTTGACCCCGATGGTCGCCGGCACGGTGCGTTCGGCCAGGCAGTTGAGTGCCTTCATCAGGCCGGCCACGCCGGAAGCGGCCTCCAGGTGGCCGAGGTTGCTCTTGACCGAGCCGATCGGCAGCGGGTTGCCGGCGCCACGCGCCTGGCCCAGGGCCTCGCCGATGGCGCGGGTCTCGATCGGGTCGCCCACCGAAGTGCCGGTGCCGTGGGCTTCCAGGTAATCCAGCTGCTCAGGGGCGATGCCGGCCTTGGCGTAGGCCTGCTTGAGCAGCGCCGCCTGGGCCTGGGCATTGGGCAAGGTCAGGCTGGACTTGCGCCCATCGGTGTTCACCGCGCTGGCCGCCACCACCGCGAGAATGGTATTGCCGTCGGCCACGGCCTGGTCGTAGTCCTTGAGCAGGAACAGGCCACCGCCTTCGGAGCGCGCATAGCCATCGCCGTTTTCGTCGAACGACTGGCAACGGCCGGTGCGCGACAGCATGGTGGCCTTGGAGAAGATCATGAAGCCGAACGGGTGCATGTGCAGGCTGATGCCGCCGGTCACCGCCTGGTCGACATCGCCGCTGATGATCGCTTGGCAGGCCTGGTGGAAGGCTACCAGTGAAGAGGAACACGCGGTGTCGATGGCCATGCTCGGGCCACGCAGGTCGTAGAAGAACGACAGCCGGTTGGCGGCGATGCTCATGGTGTTGCCGGTGGCGGTGGCGGCGTCGATCGAGGCCATGTCATCGACCAGGCGGTAGGCCTGCTCGACTGCGGCGATACCCAGGTACACACCACAGTTGCTGCCACGCAGGCTGGACGGCTTGACCCCGGCGTTCTCGAAGGTTTCCCAGCACATTTCCAGGAGCATGCGCTGCTGGGGGTCCATCATCGCCGCTTCGCGGGGGGAGATATTGAAGAAGCCTGCATCGAAGGCGCTGATGTCGCCGAGGGTGCCCGATGCGAAGGTGTAGCTGGTGGCAGGGTTGGCCTTGTCCGGGTGCAGGAATTCGGCCTTTTCCCAACGGGCGGCGTCAACCTGGGTGACCAGGTCACGCCCTTGCATCAGGTTGTGCCAGAAGCTGGCAGCGGTAGAGCCGGGGAAACGGTACGAGCAGCCAACGATTGCAACCTTTCTACGCTTAATCAAAACCCATTCCTTCAAAACTCATCGGGCACCGTCCCATCCTGCGGACAGCCGGCATGCCTGGCCTAGCCATGAAACTGGCTGGTCGTTGTGTGTCGCTGATGATCGTGTGGTATCTGAAGCTGTCTGCCACGCGGGGGCGCTGGCCTTTTGCTCGGGGCTGGCGCGGGGCCGGTTCAAATTTTATGACGAGATGATACGCGGGTTGGGGGGGAGGGAAAAGGCTGGGGGGGGGTGAGCGACCGCACTCAAGAGCAAGTACACCCTTCTTTAACGGCACCGCCCCTTTCTCAGGCTTACTTGGCACAAGGGCCGGTGCTGAAGTTGAAACAGCGCCAACCTCACTTTCATGCATGTGAAAGTGAGGTCAACGTCAGGTCTCAGTAGATCTTGTCATGCAGCAGGCGCTGCAGGTACTGGCCGTAGCCGTTCTTGGCCAACGGAGCCGCCAGCTTCTCCAGCTGCTGTGCATCGATCCAGCGTTGACGGAACGACACTTCTTCAGGGCAGGCGACCTTCAAGCCCTGACGGCGCTCGATAGTGGCGATGTAGGCACTGGCTTCAAGCAGGGAATCATGGGTGCCGGTGTCCAGCCATGCATAGCCGCGGCCCATGATTTCCACAGACAGGCGCGCTTGCTCGAGATAGACGCGGTTGAGGTCGGTGATTTCCAGCTCGCCCCGCGGGGACGGTTTGATCCCCTTGGCGATTTCGACCACATCCTTGTCGTAGAAGTAGAGACCGGTCACGGCGTAGCTGGACTTGGGCTTGGCCGGCTTCTCTTCCAGGCTGATGGCCTTGCCTTGGCCGTCGAACTCGACCACGCCATAACGCTCGGGATCGTGCACATGGTAGGCAAAGACGCTGGCACCCTCGGTACGATCCATCGCGCTGCCCAGCAGTTTCTGGAAGTCGTGACCGTAGTAGATGTTGTCACCCAACACCAATGCCGACAGGTCATTGCCAATGAAACGCTCACCAATCAGGAAGGCCTGTGCCAAGCCATCGGGCGATGCCTGCACGGCATAGCTGATATTGATGCCCCACTGATGGCCATCACCCAGCAACTGCTCGAAACGCGGCGTGTCCTGCGGCGTGGAGATGATGAGGATGTCGCGAATCCCTGCCAGCATCAACGTTGTGAGCGGGTAGTAGATCATCGGCTTGTCGTAGACCGGCAGCAGCTGCTTGGAAATTGCCAGGGTGGCAGGGTGCAGGCGGGTACCCGACCCGCCCGCCAGAATAATGCCTTTACGGTTCATGTTGGTCATTTCTCGTGAATTTCGTTCAGCATGCGAGCCACGCCCAGGCGCCAATCAGGTAGCGTCAGAGCAAAGGCTTTCTGCAGTTTATTGGTATTGAGTCGCGAGTTGGCCGGTCGTTTTGCCGGTGTCGGGTAAGCGTCGGTGGCCAGTGCATTGACCTGCTCGGCGCTGACTTTCAGTGGGACGCCGAGTTGCGCGGCTTGCTCCAGGACGAAACGGGCGTAACCGCACCACGTGGTCTCGCCGCCCGCCGCCAGGTGATACAAACCACTGAGCGAACGATCGCGGCGCGCAGCAGTAATGGCATGCGCCGTCACATCGGCAATCAGCTCGGCCCCCGTCGGGGCCCCGAACTGGTCATCGATGACGCCGAGACTCTCCCGCTCCGACGCCAGCCGCAACATGGTCCGGGCAAAGTTGTTACCGCGAGAGGCATACACCCAGCACGTCCGGAAGATCAGATGGGCGCAGCCCGATGCCTGGATCGCCTGCTCGCCTGCCAGCTTGCTTTCGCCGTACACATTGAGCGGGCCAATCTCATCGTGCTCAAGCCATGCGACAGTGCCCTGCCCCGGAAAAACGTAGTCGGTAGAGTAATGCACCAATAGCGCACCACATTCAGCCGCCGCTTGTGCCAGCACACGCACCGCTTCGGCATTCACCCGGAACGCCTGGTCGCGATCGGATTCGGCCTTGTCCACTGCCGTGTAGGCGGCAGCATTGACGATGACATCGGGCACATAGCTGCGAACTGTCTGCGCAATACCCGGCAGGTCAGCAAGGTCACCGCAGTAGCCCTGGCTTCGGGAGTTGAGCGCCAGCACCTCGCCCAACGGGGCTAGGCTACGCTGCAATTCCCAACCGACTTGGCCGTCCTTGCCAAGCAGAAGAATCTTCATACCGAACGGCCGGCGTAGTTTTTCTCAACCCAGTCACGGTAGTTACCAGACTGCACGTTCTCGACCCAATCCTGATTGCCCAGGTACCACTCGACGGTCTTGCGAATACCCGTTTCGAAGGTTTCTGCAGGCTTCCAGCCCAACTCGCGCTCAAGCTTGCGTGCGTCGATGGCGTAACGACGGTCGTGGCCAGGGCGATCGGTAACGTAGGCAATCTGCTCTGCGTAGGGCTTGCCGTCGGTACGCGGGCGCAGTTCGTCCAGCAATGCGCACACGCGATTGACGATTTCGAGGTTCGGCTTCTCGTTCCAGCCACCGACGTTGTACACCTCACCTGGCTGACCGGCTTCCAGCACGCGGCGAATGGCGCTGCAGTGGTCCTTGACGTACAGCCAGTCACGGATCTGCTGGCCGTCACCGTAAACCGGCAGCGGTTTGCCAGCCAGCGCGTTGACGATCATCAGCGGGATGAGTTTTTCAGGGAAGTGGAACGGCCCGTAGTTGTTCGAGCAGTTGGTGGTCAACACCGGCAGGCCGTAGGTGTGGTGGTAAGAACGCACCAAGTGGTCGCTTGCAGCCTTGCTGGCGGAGTACGGGCTGTTGGGTTGGTACTGGTGGGTCTCGGTGAACGCCGGCTCATCAACAGCCAGCGAGCCGTAGACCTCATCGGTGGAAACATGCAGGAACCGGAATGCCTGGCGCGCCTGATCCTCCAGCCCCTTCCAGTAGGCCCGCACAGCCTCGAGCAGGCGGAACGTACCGACGATGTTGGTTTCGATGAAGTCTTCAGGGCCGTGGATCGAGCGGTCTACGTGGGATTCGGCAGCGAAATTGACGATGGCGCGCGGCTGATGCTCTTTCAGCAGGCGCTCCACCAGCGCGGTGTCGCCAATATCACCGTGTACGAACACATGACGCTCATCACCTTTGAGGCTGCTCAGGGTCTGCAGGTTGCCTGCATAAGTAAGCTTGTCGAGGTTGACCACGGTCTCGCTGGCCCCAGCCAGCCAGTCCAGTACAAAATTCGCACCAATGAAACCGGCGCCGCCCGTTACCAAAATAGTCATGGTTCAGTTCTTCCCATAGTACTGATTCAAACCTCGAGAAGTTTGAATTTCATATTTCGTTCATCGCACATGAAGTACGACACTTCCTTTATGTAACTGCCCCTGCAACCCATCAGGGCTCCAGACGTCGACGCTGATAAAGCCAGTCGACAATCTCGCCACCGGGCGTATAACCGCTCACGGTGTCTCTCAACAATTGGCGGACGGTCTTGAAATCATCGACAGCGATTGCCGCAATCAGCGCATCGATGCGCTGTTTCAACACGTCCCACGACAAGTAGTCTTCATTGGCACTCATGATCATTGGATGACGGGTGGCCAATACATTCTCACCAATCAGCAGCTCTTCATAAAGCTTTTCGCCCGGGCGCAGGCCGGTGAACTCGATGGATATATCACCATGCGGATTGCGCTCGGAACGAATGCTGAAGCCCGACAAGTGAATCATTTTTTCCGCCAGCTCCACGATTCTGACCGGCTCCCCCATGTCCAGAACGAATACATCACCGCCCTGCCCCATCGAACCGGCCTGGATGACCAACTGTGCTGCCTCGGGGATGGTCATGAAATACCGGGTGATCTTGGGGTGAGTCACGGTCAACGGCCCACCGGCCTTGATCTGCGTGTGGAACAGCGGAATCACGGAGCCCGATGAACCCAGGACATTGCCAAAGCGCACCATGGTGAAGCGGGTCTTGTTGACCTGAGAAACATTGCCCGAATCGCCCATCAGCACAGGTGCCAGTTCGCGGCTCAAGGCCTGCAACACCATTTCAGCCAGGCGCTTTGTGCTACCCATGACATTGGTTGGGCGGACCGCCTTGTCCGTGGAGATCAGCACGAAGTTGGCCACACCGGCCTGCAGGGCGGCCTGGGCGGTGTGCAAGGTGCCGATGACATTGTTGAGCACGCCTTCGGCGATGTTGTGCTCGACCATCGGAACATGCTTGTAAGCTGCAGCGTGGTAAACCGTATCCACCTGCCATGCATGCATGATGTCGAGCATCTTGGCCTGGTCACGCACCGAGCCCAGGATCGGCAGCAATTGCACCGCCAACCCTTCGCGCGCAATACGCCCCTCGAGTTCGCTGGCAATGCTGTACAGGTTGAACTCACTGTGTTCGAACAACAGCAAGGTGCGCGGCGCTTGCCCCAGGATCTGGCGGCACAGTTCGGAACCGATGGAACCGCCAGCACCTGTGACCATGACCGTCTGATCGACGATGCAATGTTCCAGCAAGTCATGGTGAGCAGGCACTGCATCGCGCCCGAGCAGGTCGGCGATGTCCACTTCCTGAATGTCATCGACCTTGACCCGGCCGCTGGCGAGGTCCATGAAGCCCGGAACGCTTCGCACGTGCAGGGGATAACCTTCGAGCAGGTTGAGGATCTCGCGACGACGGCTTCTGCTGACAGACGGCAGGGCCAAGAGAATTTCCTGGGCACCGGTCGAGTCGATCATCTGCTGCAACTTCTCCGGCGGATAGACCTGCAGGCCCGCTATCACTCGGTCGGTGATACTCGGGTCGTCGTCGATGAACGCAACCGGGCGCATGACTTTGCCCATCCGCAGCGCTGCTACCAGTTGGTTACCAGCAGCCCCGGCCCCATAGATGGCAACCCTGGGCAGCCCATCATCGCGGCTGGCGAATGGCACATGCTGAACCGCAGTGGCAAACCAGTCGCCCAGGAAGTACTGGCGCATGGCGAGCCGCAGACCACCGACCATGATCATGCTCAACCACCAGTAGTTGAAGGTGATCGAGCGCGGTACGACGTTCTGGTGATTGCTCGCCCAGTAGATGATGAAACCGAGGATCAATGCCGACAAGGTAACGGCTTTGATGATTGCGATCAGCGCATCATTGCCGAAATAGCGCATTACGGCACGGTACATGCCGAACCGGATGAACAAGGGGATCGCCACTATGGGCGCGCAGATGAACAGCCACGTGTGATCGCGCACCGGGTTGGCCAGCTCATCAATCCCCAAGCGTACGACGAACGCCATCCACAGGGCGAACCAGACCAGGACGACGTCCGTCGCCACCTGAATCAGTCGCTTGTGGCGACGAGGCAATCCCAGCAATCTTGTGCGCAGCTTATCCATAACACCTCTGAAGTCATTCCAAACTGACACGCCTACTGCATTTATTCATATCACTTTAGCTAGTGTTCCAGTTCACCGGCACGCCAGCGCACGGCCAGCAGCACCAACGGCACATAGGCAATCAACAGACCCAGCGCGCCATCCAGGCCCAGCAGCACCACGCACAATGCCACAGGTAGCAGCCAGAACACATTGAGCGCCATCACGGCCAACGTTACAGGCAGGTGTTTGCCATAGTGACGCGAGGCGAACTGATAGGCATGACTGCGGTGCGCTTCGTAAACCTTGTCTCCGCGTAGCAGGCGGCGGATCAGAGTAAAGGTGGCATCGACCACGAACACGCCCAGCAGAATTAGCCAGCCCCAAAAGAGCTGGGATGAAGCCCAGGCCGCTTGAAGGGAAAGCCCGGCCAGCACGATGCCAAGAAAACCGCTGCCCGCATCGCCCATGAAGATCTTCGCCGGCGGGAAGTTCCACAGCAGGAAGCCGGCAGTAGCCGCCGCCAGCAGCAAAGGCAATGTCACCAATTGCGGAAAACCCGCCAAGGCTGACAGCAGAGCCATGCCAAAGCAGGCCGTAATGGCCTCGGTACTGGCGAGGCCATCGATGCCGTCCATGAAGTTGTAAAGATTGAGCATCCAGACGACATAGAACACCGCCAGCACGCTACCCACCAATCCCAAGGCCAGCTCTTGCCCAAAAATGGTTATTGGGGCCATGCCTCCGAGCATCCAGACAAACCAGGCCGCGGCGCAAAAATGCCCCAGCAGCCGCCATCGTGCAGCTATATGACCTAGATCATCAAAAAAACCGATGAGCGCAATGCCTGCACCAGCAACGATCATCCCGATCGCCATGTCTGCATGCATCAAGCCGAAGGCATAAGAACCGACTGAGGCCGCGAGAAATGCAAAGACAATGGCAACACCACCGCCTCTTGGCGTCGGGATCGTGTGCGAGCTGCGCGCATTCGGGATATCCATGACGCTCTTGGCGATTGCCATTTTTCTCACGACAGCAGTGAGGAAAAAAGAAACCAGCAGCGTTAACAGAGCAATAGCCATCTTACTCATGTGATCTTGAGGTCCAATTGAAGATTATCGTCCAGTGTAAGCAGATTGCTCTTTGAAGCGCCTTCCGGCCGCTGCCAACGCCTGCCGAGGCGTCTCTGGCGGAACCCACCCAAGCACGCGTTCAGCCTTGCTCGTATCAACCTCCAGTGAGCCATAAAGTTGACTGAAGATGTGACGTCGACCTACCAGCCGCAATAGACCGCTCAGGGCAAATCGCGGCACAAAAAATAATCTGGCGCGATACCCCATACCGAATGCCAGGCATTGCACTATTTGCCGAGTGGATAAACTCTCACCATCAGCGATAACGAACAGCTCTCCGGCGGCTCTTTCATGCTTGATCGCCAAGTGGATGAAGCTTGTAAGATTACCCAGGGAGACCATACTGCGGCGGTTATTCAGAAAAGCGAAGGGTAAAGGCCATTGCTTCCCTACCAGCCAGAGGAGACGCGAGAAGTTGCCCGGCGCGGCGGCATCATAAACCAGTGGCGGGCGGATGATCACCAACTCCGTACTGCACCCCGCAAATAGCGCTTCAAGCTGCTGTTCCGCTTCCAGCTTGGAAACGGCATAGAGCGCATGCGGTTGAGGCTGCATTGATTCGGAAAATGGCAGGCCGGTGGTTTCTGCACCATTGACCCCGATTGAGCTGACGAATATGAACCGTTTCACACCTGCAGCGATGGCGCTACGAGCGACGGACAATGAGGTTGCAACGTTCGCCTGGCGAAATGCAGCCAAAGGGTCGGATGATCGGTCATCAAGCACGTGGGCTCTTGCCGCGAGATGCACGACAACGTCGACATCCCTCATCGCAACGCTCATCGCATCGCTGTCGCTCAGGTCAACGATCAACGGCTCGCCTGCAACGGGGTGGGCGGGCAACTTGCGCATGGCAGCTTTGACAGCGCATCCACCTTCGACCAAATCGTGACACAACTGCTTGCCAACGAAACCTGATGCGCCAGTGACCAATACCTGCAAGGATTGAGGCATCACTTTCCCTCCCACGCCGACTTAGCGCCCAGATAAAACATGGTCATCTGCTACCTCGAGCCGCAAGCCCGAGACACAACAACGCAAACATGATTTTGTCACGCGGCCGCCTTCTGCATGAAAGGCAACTGGCCGCAAGCCGCAGCAAACCACTGCGGCCCAGATCATGCCAGGAGACAACGAACGGATCAGCACCCAGGCCAACCAGATTTGAAATCAATTTCGATTGACCCAGCCACCAACCATCAAAAACTTGTTTGACGCGAGCTTTGAACGCAGTGACACCGCTGTTGACGCCAATCTGGTTACGGCCGTGTTGGCGGTAACGCATGAAGGCTTGGTTATCAATGAACCATGTGAACCCGTTGGCGCGCGCGTAGGCATAGACATACCAATCATGCAAAGCCACTTGCCACATCGCCGCGCCATGGCGCCGAATACTTTCCTTCGCCGCTTCAGCCAAACGACGACTCAAGACATAGGTACAGCCTGGGCCTGCGGCCTCGAACAGGTAATCATGGGCAACCTGAGGCTGGGATTTGCGAACCATCACTTCCCGGCCATCAGGCCAGAATGCAAGAACATCAGATGAATACGCGTCTACTTGGTGTTCTGCCATGACGGTGCAGGCATGCCAGAGTTTCTGTGGATGCCAAATATCATCCTGATCGGCAAATGCAATAAAATCGTAGCCATCAAAACACGCTTCATCCAACAGCCTGAAAAAGTTCCTCGCCGCACCACCAAAGCGCTGGCCGGCTTCAAGCATGTGCACGCGTTGCTCTTCCATCGCCAACGCCTCTACCCACGCTTCAGTGCCGTCGTCTGATCGATCAACACTGACAACGACATCAACCTGCACGCCTTCCTGCTGGAGAATAGTGCTCATTTGCTCTTGTATATAAGCCATTCCATTATAGGCCGCCAGCAACACTAGACACTTAGGCATTAGTAATCCTTTTAGACGAAACCATCCGCACCACGCCTACGCTCATGCCATTAAACAGCATACGGCCCTACCAGCTTCAATGAAGACGCATAAAAAACAGCCGCGAGCATCACCATGCCCAAAAAAAACAGCAAGCGGCTATTGAAGTTCAAATACCGCAGCAAGAGGCACAGCATCGCCATATCGAAGAAACCGAACACCTCTGCCAGCCTCAGGCCCAATGCATCATTCCAAGAGAATGCGATCTGGAAGGCCAGGCCAACAACTGACATTAATAACAGAAACCGCTCGAAGTCATTAAGAGAAGAATAAACGACCCCGATCAAGAACATGGCGAAACAAAAACGAACCAGGAAATAGATGGAAAACAGCGATATCTGTGTCGTGTGGTAATCACCCGACAGATACGGTGCGATACGACTGAACAGGCTCAAGTGGGAAACAGCCAACGGCAAGCACCAGAGAAACAGGAACGCCCCGGCCAGAATCGCTATCTGCAAGAAACGCGAGATGGAGTACTGCCTGATCAGGAACAGCAGAAAGAATGGCAACATCGCGAGAACGGCAGCATGAAAACTCAGGGCCAGCAGGTACAACGCCACCGCCATGAACCGCCGCTGATCATAACAAAGGATCATGGCCGAGGACGCCACGGCAATCGCCAGGCCGACGCGAATCTGTATGAAATCATGAACGATGTAGAAGCGTGCAAAGATCATGAAGAACACGAGCATGGCAAAACGCCCGGCAAATACTTGCCGCGCATAGAAGGCTTTGAACGCCAAAGACAGCAATGCAATCAGCGTGAAAAAGAACAGGTGCCCCAGCCCCAGAGCACTGACACACAGATATAGCAATTGAAAACCAGGATCCTTGAACTCCGTCATCACCAATGACGGCTCATTATCAAGCCGGCCCAACCAACTCAGGTAATTGACATAGTCAGGATCAACGGTTGGCGCCCGCAGGCCCGCCAACAGACCATACATGACGCACATCACTGCAAAACACAGCACCACGACGGCTTTGACCGATCGATTTTTTGAAAAGAAGTCGGTCATTGCCATCAGGGCAGTTGCAACGAATGCAACAATGTAGACCATCAACTAAAGCGCCCTTTGCCCATATTTTTCAACACGCCATCCTTAACCGCCGAAAGGAGCAGACCCAATGCATAGGCGCGCCGAGAGGAATACCATGAATAGCAGGTAATATAGTACGGCAGCTTTCTCAACATCTGAAAGCGGGTCACCAGCGACAAATCGCTCCACAGCGCCAGAAATGCAGCGTTGCGCACAATGAAGTAGTTACGAAAGTCCGAGTGCAACGTTATGCGTCGCCCCAGGATGCTGACAAACTCGTCGCCAATACTGTGCTTCATCTTTACATGAGGGACGAGATAGCAATAAAAATCGGATTGAGAGGCTCGCTCTCCCCACTCGATGTCCACCCAATCGATGAACAAGTCGTCACGCATACCCCCGATTTCATCCAGCACATCGATACGAATCAGGGAGCCTGAAGCAATGATGTAGGTGGACTTGACAGGTTCGCTGCCTGCCAGATCAATCTTGTGTTTCTTGGAGCCAAATGCCGTGCGCTCGATGGCTGGCGCCGCATCACCGGTTTTCTCATCGACAAAGACCGGCCCAACGGCGGCCACCTTGACGCCTGAAGCAAGAAGTCGAGACTCGCTCGCCAATAACCGCTCTACCGTGTGAGGTTCGAGCTCGCTGTCTTGGTCCATCAGCAGCACGTGGGTCAACCCATCCGCTTTCGCCAACGATATTCCGTGGTTGTGCGCCGTCGCGATCCCCCTGTTTCCTTCCAGGGACAGGTAAACAATGTTCTGACTTTCGAGCAGTTGCCCATAGTGCATGGGCGACGCGTCAGGGGTGTTATCAATGACGTACACCCTGTAAACCTGATCTACGACGCAAGCGATCAGGCGCTCCAACAATGCGAGGTCCGGTTGGTACAACACGACGACCGCACCTACCTGGCTTTCCAGCGGGCCGCCATTCATAGCGCCGGCCTCTTTTCCTTCAAACATCTCAAGTACGCTCCCTGAAATAGGCCAGCATCCTGGCTGCAATGATGGGCCACGAATGATTGACAACCACTTTCGATGCAGACTGAAGCATCGCCTGGCGCTCGTTATCCGTTAGCTTCAGGTATCGAAGCAACCCGTCCACAATGACGTCCGTGTCGACTTTTTCGACACACAGGGCAGACGACGCCGTTGCCGGACCATAATTGGAAATTACCGTACATCCGCTGGCCATGGCTTCCAGGCACGGATAATGAAAGGCTCCATCCTGAAGTAAACCCGTTGCAACAAAAACTTCAGCCTGCCTGTAGAAAGCCGCCAACGCGTGGTCCCCGTGCGGCTGAGAAAGTCGGGCGTACTCATGCTGGGCGAGGTCAACACCGACGGGTAGCTCAAACGCAATGTTCAGTACCAGGTTACGCCCGGTCAAATGCCTGACACGCCCGACGGCCTCTATGATTTCTCGCGTGCCCTTCCAGACCAGCTTTCTGCCAATACACCCGACTACAATTTCTGGCTCCGTAACGGCAGCGGGCTGATGAACAAAGATATCAAGATCTATACCAGGCTCAATGACCGATTCACACTTGAGCAACTTGTAGCGTCGATAAATGCCGCCATTCACGATCTTTCGCAATGGCAACAAATACGTCAAACCGGCAAGGCACCGTGAAAGCAGCGCCCCCGGCGACCGCCCTGGGTAAAACTCCGGCTCATACGCCTGAATGTAATACCAAGCCTTTGAAGTACCCAGCGCACCCAAAAAAACCGGAAACACGGTCAAATAGAAGTTTGCCAAAAACACATCGAACCGGTGCCGGTTGCGCAGCACGAAGAGCAACATGCCGAGCAAGTTAAAGAGGCCGCGAACCCCTGGCATGTAAGGGAACGGATTGCGATAGGTCTCAATCTTTGCGCGGGTTGGGTAATAAGGCTGATTGATCAGGTGGGAAGAAAAAAACACCACCTCGTGCCCTTGCGAAATGAAGGTATCTGCCAAACGAGAAAGCACTCGCATGCCGCCCGCGGATGAGAACGCCAGTACGGGAATCGCGATTTTCAACTTATCATCCACTTTATCGACCTTCACCGAGTTGCTGGCCTTGCGCAGACCGACCTAGAACGACTGCGACACCCACTGCCATGATAATCCAGTAGATCAAATAGTTGATGGCATAGGCCTTAACCACACCTTCCAGGCCGTAATCCTTGGTAAACCATACGGTCAATCCATAGAACAAGGCGGCGAAGACTATCTCGCTGATGATGTAAAGCTTGTACATGGCTTTGCCCAGCATGACAAACGCCAATATCCAACTTCCCACCTTCATGACATCGCCAATCAACTGCCAGGCAAAAAGCTCGCGCATGGGCAGGAAATCGCGGGTGAACAGTAATTGAATGATGAAGTCCCGCATCAGATACACGGCAACTGAACATACGACCGCCAGCGGCAAAATCAACAGATAACCATACCTGACTTCCTGAAAGATCGCCTTCACCCCCTTCAACTCGGAAAGTCTCGGCAGGTAATAGACACTCAGGGTCATCGTCACCATCATCAAATAGGCACTACTGAGTCGCCAGATGGCCTCCCAATAACCTGCGGCTTCAACCCCAAAATCCTGTATGAGATGATTTCGTATCAATACCTGTGCAACCGGCAGGCAAACCGCAGTGGTGACTGCCATCGCCGCAAACTTACCCAGATCACGGAGAATGGCGGGTTCCCACCGACCGAAGAGCAATCTCGGCTTCAGCCACTCTGCTTTCCGGCACACAAACACGGTAGCGAAAAAAATGATTGCCTGACAAATGCCAATTGAAATCAAAGCGCCGTAGAGTCCATACGCGTAGGCCAGGCAAGCGGTGACCGCCAATGAAACCACGCTGCCTACAATATTAGAGGCAACAAAACGAGCAATTTCCTTACGCCCATTGAGAATGGCAAGAAGCAGCGCATTGAAGGTAAAGAATATCAACGATACTGCAACCCACAAAAACACACCACGCAACGCACTGTCGTGAAAAAAATACGATGCCAACTTGCCACTGAACAGCGCGACCAGCACCGCCACTATCAATGAGCCGGTCAGCGCCAGCGCACTTGCAGAATGCCACACCCTGGATTGCTGCGTGAGATCGTCGGCATACTCTGCTGTGTATTTGGTTACTCCGGTATTGACGGCGCCACTCGATAGCGTTGTTATCATTGTGAGCGCATTTTGCAATTGACCAATTGCGGCGTAGCCTGCAGGCCCTACATAGACCGCCAAGACCTTGTTCAAACCGAACAAGGTCACCATCTTGACCAAGACCGCAATACCATTGAGGACACTGGTTTTAACAAGTGACATCAACGGCGCACCGGAGGCCGGAATGCGTTACACGCCTCGATCACGCGATCAATCTCTTGCTCACTGATCGTTGGCCCCATTGGCAAACTGATCACCTCGTCATGCAACCGCTCGGTGAACTCAAAGTTCAAATGATTAAGTTCTGGGTACGCTTGCTGACGATGAGGCGGAATGGGATAGTGAATCAGTGTTTGCACGCCCAAGGCAGCCAAATGCTCCTGTAGCGCCTGGCGATGTGCTGTGCGCGCTACAAACAAATGCCATACGTGCTGCCCTGGCTCGCCGGAGCCTGGTAGCATGATTTCGGGGTTGTTGATGCCTTGCAGGTAACGTTGAGCAACTGCTTGACGATAGGCGGTCTCGCCGTCCAGATACTGCAGCTTCACCCGCAGCAGTGCCGCTTGCATTTCATCCAGGCGGCTATTAACACCCTGGTACATGTTTTTGTACTTTGCTTCGGAACCGTAGTTCCTCAGTGCACGCAACGCTTCTGCAAGGGCATCATCATTGGTTGTTACAGCGCCCGCATCTCCCAATGCCCCCAGATTCTTGCCCGGATAGAAACTGAAACCCGACGCGTCCCCCCATGCACCTGCGCGCCGGCCATCCAGCATGGCACCATGGGATTGTGCAGAATCCTCGAGAACCAGAAGGCCAAACTCTTCGGCGAAGGCTTTGATGGATCGCATATCCGCCAAACGCCCATAGAGATGCACCGGCAAGATAACACGCGTCCGAGGCGTGATCGCGCTACGCAGGTTTTCAACGCCAATGTTGAAGCTGGCCGCCTGCGGCTCCACCAGCACAGGTACCAGTCCGTTTTCGGTAATGGCAAGAATACTGGCAATGTAAGTGTTTGCCGGAACCAATACCTCGTCGCCCTCGGCAATTCGCCCCAGAAGCTTCCAGGCACGCAACGTCAGTATCAGCGCATCAAGCCCGTTGGCCACACCGACGCAATGGGCAGTTCCGCAATAATCAGAAAACTCGGACTCAAACTTTGAGAGTTGCTCGCCCATGATATACCAGCCGGAGTCCACAACATCGGCACATGCCTTAATCAAGGCTTCACGGTACTGAGCATTAACTGCCTGTAGGTCAAGAAACTTAATCATTCTTATCCATCATCCTGATTACGCGAGCTGGATTTCCAACCACGACTGCATAGGGTGGAACATCTTTAGTCACTACCGCACCCGCACCAACCATCGCGTATTCGCCGACTCGTACGCCGGGCAGAATCGTCGCATTGGCACCTATGCTGGAGCCTTTTTCGAGGGTAATCCCTTTAAACACCTCTGGGTAGGCCTTCGACCGAGGCAGCGGATCATTGGTGAAGGTCGCATTCGGACCAATAAAAACATCATCGGCAACACGCGTGCCGTCCCAGAGAAAAACCCCCGATTTGACGGTCACTCGATCACCCACAATGACGTCACCCTCAATCAGAGAGTGCGCACAGATATTGCAATCCTGTCCAATTTTCGCCCCGGCCAGAATAACAACGAATTGCCATACTCGAGTCCCCTTTCCTACGGAGTCACTCGAAACATCCGCCAGTGGATGAATTTTAGGCATTTTCAATCATCTCTTTGAATTCCGCGTAGCTACGTACATAGTCAGACTCATCGTAATGCGCATCGGCCAGCACCAACAGCACACAATCGCTGCTAAAATCATGCATCTCGTGCCAGACCATGGGAGGAATAAGAATGCCTTTATCAACGGCGTCAAGCCAGTACTCAACGCGCGCAACACCATCATCCATTACCATTCTGCAGCGCCCGGCAACGCAAATTGCCATCTGCTTCAGTTGTCGATGTGCATGAAAGCCTCGCGAGACACCGGGCTTGGTATTGGCAAGGTAATAGACTCGCTGAAACGCAAAGGGAATATTGTCATTTGCTTGTAGCGCGACCAGTGAACCTCGCTCATCCCCCATCACGGAAAATTGCATCAGCTCGTTAGTACGCTCTCCGACCGGAGTAACATGACGCCCCATGAATGCTGCATAGCTCTGCGCTTCCTGATCTTTGCCGCTGACATTCAAGTCAGACGAAAGCGGCCAGTCGATTGCAAGATCCGGATCGTCCCAGCGGATGCTGCCTTCGGACGCCTTATTGTAGACATCCGTCGTTTTGTAGAGGAAATGCGTGTCATCCTCCAAGGCAACGAACCCATGTGCGAACCCTTCCGGGATCCACAGCATTCGATTGTTCTGCTCACTCAGCTCAACACCAACCCACTGACCTGCTGTAGGCGAACCTGGCCTGATGTCAACCGCTACGTCAAAGGCTGCACCCTTGACGACACGGACCAGCTTGCCCTGTGAATAAGGCGCGGCCTGAAAGTGGAGGCCACGGAGCACACCCTTGCTGGAACAGGAGTGATTATCCTGAACAAACGCGCGGGGAGCTTCCAGGCCCAACTCAGCGAGTTCGGCATGGAAGCGAGGCTCATTGAAACTCTCCATGAACCATCCCCGATCGTCCTTGAAAACAGCAGGCTCCACGATCACTACATCAGGAATGGCCGTTTGGGTTAATTTCATGAGAAGCCCTTAGATTACAGATAAAAATTCCTGTAGCGGCCGGCGCTCCAGGCTACGTTTTACAAGCACGCAGATCAAAATGGCCTTGAGGTCACGCGAGAACTTACGCCCGAGAGAGGAGCGTGACATCAACCGGTCCTGCATCGAAAGTGACAGCAGTTGGCCGGTAGGCAATCACCCACCGGCACGGGCAGAAAACGCTGAAGCCACGCAGAGATCAATACTCGCGCTACATCAGCCCATTAACCGTCAAATATCAACAGCGATCAATACCTTAGTCAATCATCCTGCACGACCGGACGTCGCTGGCGGAGAACGAGAACGCGAAACATCGCCAGTATCACACCCAAAAACAACCCGCCCGCGACGGCTGCAGCCATCACCAGAACCTTGCGCGGCTTGATTGGCGAGTCGGGCTCCTCTGCATCCCCATCGACCCTGTAGACCGCTATCTTGACCTGATGGGCACTGATGTCATCGTAAAGCTTTTGGGTCACCTGCAGGCTACGCAAGTTATCAATGTAGGGATCATCCGAGGCTCGCCCCTGCAGACCGGCTATTTCCGCCCTCAGGGCCTTGGTACCGCGCATGTAGGTCAACTCGCCGTCCATTCGCGACGAGATCTCCGATGCCAGAGAACCCTTGATGATGGGTGGGTTGTCGAGACCAATAGACTCGGCGATGCGCAAGGCTTCCTGCAACCGTGCAATCTTGTCTTCCCTCGAGCGCACACCATTATCCCTGTAGGCTTCAATCTGGCGCTGAAGGCTACGCGCGCGCACAAATGCCTCCTTCGATGCTCCGGCAATAACCTCTTCACGCGCAGCAATGCCCGCCCTGCGAACGAACTCGGTTGCCCATTTTGCCGCCACTGCTGGATCAGCATGCCTTATGGAGACTGTCGCTCGTCGGGAGCTGCCTCCCGAATCGATGATGATGTCGATCGAAGAATCAAAGGCACGGTACAACTGGGCCAAGGTAGAAGGATCGTCAGTGGCGTGCAGCGTTGGCCGAACCACTTCTTCAAAAAAATTGCGCCGCAGCTCTTCACCGCGCAGGTGCTGCAAAAAAACATCGTACACCTGGTTGACCGAATAGGACTCAAGCTCCGATGCGCGCGTCCGGCCGTAATTCAACTCAGCAATTTCACTGTTCATCGGGGACACCACCCCGACCTGCGCCTCATAAACAGGCTTCGCTACCGACACGTAGACCGCCGCCAGTACAGTGACCACCAGAGCAACCGCTGCAATGAGTATTTTCTGCCCCCACACCCCTCGGATAAACTCGATGAGGTCCACCTCATCACCAGCATTACTCGGGCGCTCAAAATCATTGCGCATGTCTTATTTTATTCCTTGCGTCTGACGAAGTTTTTGGTTTTGGCATACCAGAGCAGGGCAACGATCCATCATCGCCCTCGCAAAAGGTCAGCATCTGGCGCACCCGTAAAGCTTAGCGGCCTAATGCTAACATGCAGTGGTATCGCTTTAGCATTAGCCGCAGTAGAGGGGAGCCATATCGATAAGTTCCCTTGATTCCGACAGCCAGCGCTCACTTCGTCCAGACCTTATTTAGCGACGTCGACCTCCACGCAAAAACCCAGTCGCCCAGCAGCGTGCTGAATAGCACTTGCCAACGACCGCTTAGCCTCAAGCTCGCCATGCACCAGCACCACCCTTTGCGCCGTCGCGGCACCGCTGGTGGCAAATTCGACCAATCCAGCTTGATCGGCGTGCGCAGAATAGCCACCCAAGGTCATGACTTTGAGGCGAACTTCATACCTATGACCATCCAGATCAAGCTGTACAAAACCCTGCGCCCCTTCACCCCGCTGCATCAAAGCCCCTGGGGTGCCTTTCGCCTGATACCCAACGAACACCAACTCATGCCGCGGATCACTTAACATCGCCTTGAGGTAATTTACGATCCGCCCACCCGAGCACATCCCATTCCCGGCAATGACGATGGCTGGCCGCCCGGTACTCTTGAGATAATTGACCACCCGCTGATGCGCGGCATGGGTATCCACGCAAACCAGCTGCCCGAAACCGAGCGGATCCCGCCCCTCCCCCAGCCGTTGCCTGGCCTCGCAATTCCAGTACGCGTGCAGCTCGCTGTAAGCCCGGGTAATGCGCTGAGCCAAAGGCGAGTCGAGAATGACCGGCAATCGCGACCAGTCCAGCCCCAGCGGATCATCCCCCTGTACCTGCCGACCCTGCCCCAAAAGGGATTTGCGATGGAGGATATCCTCGATCTCATATAGCAACTCCTGAGTACGCCCAAGGCTGAAGGCAGGAATAAGAATGGTGCCATTGTCAGCCAGAGCGCGATCGATAACGGCCTCAAGGCGCTGCTGTCGGTCACTGCGCTCGGGATGCAGCCGGTCACCGTAAGTACTCTCCAGTACCAGGAGATCAGCCCGCTCTGGTGGCCGCACCGGGCGCAGCAATGGGTTGTGGGGCGCCCCGAGATCGCCCGAGAACACAACGCGGGTGCCGGGTTCGATTCCCGGATAGCGGACGTCGCACTCCACATAGGCGGAGCCAAGCAAGTGGCCAGCGCGCTGCAAACGAATGGAGCACGCAACGCCTTCCTGATCGACAAGGCAATGCCACTGCTCGAACGGCAGCGACACGATCAGCCGCTGCAGCAGCGTGAGGTATCGATCGACCTAAACGGGGTCGGCACTGATACCGAGCTTGTAGGCATCCTCAAGCACAAGCGGCAGTAGCTTGGCCGACGGTTCGCTACACAGGATGGGCCCGCGATATCCGGCAGCCAGCAAGGCCGGAATACGACCAACATGATCGAGGTGAACGTGGGTGACGATCAACGCCTTGATACCGGCTATACCAAAGCCGATGGGGGCAACTTCTGATGCTGGAGTAACATCAACACCCTGCTTTAGACCACAATCGATCAGCAGGCTGGTAGTCGGGTCGAGATGGAGTTGATGGCACGAACCCGTGACGCTTCGGGTACCACCATGATGGGAAAGGGCGGGAAACTCCATGCTGCTGCGCACTCGCCAAGGCCGGAAATGAAGTGCGTATTACTCCATTTCGACGGGCGCACGCATAGGTGAGGTATCCCTACAAAGGCGTAGGAATTTTCATCAGCTGCCGCTCAATGCTGCCTGACGTGCCGAGGCGCGAATCTTGCGCTTGCTGCGCTGCACGCCGTAAGCCCCCAGCAGCGGCCCTACCGCCAACCCTACAATCAAGGCAGCGAGCACAGGCACGGCCACGGGCAACGCCGGTGCCGACCAGCCGAACAGCACCAGCGATACTGCCTGCTGGTTCTCCAGCACGAAGAACAGCACCACAGCCGCCAACAGCAGCACGAACAACGCCGCCAGGGCGCGCTTGAGGTTACGCATCAGACTGCTCCTTCATGGCTCAGAGGTGTTCGTGTTCTTCTTCATTGACCCGGTCACGCAGCTCCTTGCCCGGCTTGAAGTGCGGCACGAACTTCCCTTCGAGCTCAACCGACTGACCGGTCTTGGGGTTGCGCCCCACGCGCGGTGCGCGATAGTGCAAGGAAAAGCTGCCAAAACCACGGATCTCGATACGATCGCCAGTGGCCAGGCATTGGGACATCTGTTCAAGCATGGTCTTGATGGCCAGCTCCACATCCTTGGACGAGAGCAGCCCTTGATGGGTGACAATACGTTCGATCAGCTCCGACTTCGTCATATTTTTCCCTTCGTTATCAAGCAGCTAGATCATTGCTTAATCAGTTTGTAGCACGCTCGGAGGGATTTGAACAGGGTGGATCTTGACTTAATAAAAAAATTCAAGAACGCCACCTGAAGAAATAACAGCGCGACCATGGACGGCAAGCCAGCTCCCGCCAGCAGCGGCGCAGGAGCAAGAGAAATTCGGGCATAAAAAAAGGGTGGCCCGAAGGCCACCCTTTTTTACCGATCAAACAGAAC
>NZ_DJTF01000017.1:0-8693 GCF_002438125.1 Pseudomonas sp. UBA6315 | reverse complement strand
GCCGGCACGCCGTTGTGCCAGTCGATGTGGATGGCTTCCATCCCGGCCAGGCTGATATGCAGGGTGCGGTCGACCGGCGTGCCGGTGCGCTTGAGCACACCCACCACGGTGAACGGCTTGTCGTCATGCTTGACCAGGCTGATCGCCGCCACGCCGTGGGCCAGCACCAGCTTGTCGCCCAGCTTGTAGTGCAGCGCATCGGCCACTTCGGCGCCCAGCACCACCTCGAACGGGTCGCTGGCGAACGCACGGCCCTGGCTCAGTTCCAGGTGCTGGCGGCGGCCGTACTGGTAATGGCTGAAGTAGTCGCCGGTGGTGCCCATCACCCGGTAGCCACGGTGCGAGTCGCCCAGCGAAATCGGGATGGCCCATTTCACCCGGGGGTCGTTGGCGTAATGCTCGTAACTGTCCCAGCGGATGTTGTTGGTGGCATTGCCGATACGAAACACCGAGTACAGCAGCAGGTTCACCGCGCCTGAACGGGCGCCGACGATCAGGTCGGTGCCGCTGATAGTGCTGGCGAAGCTGGCGCGGGCTTCGGTGCGCACACGCTCCACGGCCAGCAGCAGGCACACGGAGAGGGCAATGGCGAAGGCGGTGAGGAAGGCGGTGAAACGGCGGTTGGCCAGGCTGGCCAGGGCAAGGCGAAGCAGGTACATCAGGCCTCCCGGGGTTTGGCCGCGCGATTGAGCTCGGCCAGGGACAGATGACGGTCGAACAGCGGCGCGAGGCTCTGGTCATGGCTGACGAACAGCAGGCTGGCGCCGGCTGCCCGGCATTCGGCGAACAACAGGCGGATGAACGCTTCGCGGCTGTCGGCATCCAGCGCCGAGGTCGGTTCGTCGGCGATCACCAGCTCCGGCTGGCCGATCAGGGCCCGCGCTGCGGCCACGCGCTGCTGCTGGCCGATCGACAGGCTGTCGGCGCGCCGCGCAAGCAGCGTGTCGTCCAGGCCCAGGTGGGCCAGCAGCACGCTGGCCGCCTGGTCGACACTGCCATGGCGCAGCCGCGCACGCTCGGCGCGGCTGCGCGAAAAGCGGCAGGGCAGCTCGACGTTTTCGCGCACCGAGAGGAAGGGCAGCAGGTTGAACTGCTGGAAGATGTAGCCGGTGTGGTCGACCCGGAAGCGGTCACGTGCGCCTTGGCCCATGGCGCCGAGGTCGTGGCCGAGCAACTGGATGCGGCCTTGCCCCGGCACGTTGACCCCACCGAGCAGGCCCAGCAGCGTGGTCTTGCCGCTGCCGCTCGGGCCTTTGAGGAACAGCGCCTCACCGGCTTCCAGGCGCAGCGCCGGGATGTCCAGCAGCGGCGCCTGGCCAGGCCAGGCGAACACCAGGTCATGCAGTTCGATCAACGGCTGGCTCATTCAGAACGCGACCACGGCCTTGGCCGGCGAGGTTTCCAGGCCTTGCTGGCCATTCGGGCCGATCAGTTGCACGTTGATCTTCTGCGTGGCCGGGAACGCCTTGTACAGCGGCGCGAGGTCGATTTGCGTGAGTTTGCCCGGGGCTGAGCAGTTCAGTTGGTAGTGGGCATTGATGTCGCTGTGCTGATGGCCAGGCTCGTGCTGGTCGCCGTCGTCGTCTTTGGCAGCATCGCCAAACAGCGGGCTTTGCAGTTCCTGGGCGTCTTCCACGCAGCCGGCGGCGGCGGCCAGGCCGAACAGTTTCAGCGGCTGTTCGAGCTGCTGGCGCACTGCGGCCACCTTGGGCTTGTCGGCATCGCTGCTGGCGGCATGCTCGAAGCCCACCAGGTTCATCGCCGGGCTGTCGAGCTCCAGCTCCAGGGTATTGCCGTCGAGCACGACATTGAGCTTGGCCACGCCGTGCTCGTGGGCGCCGAGGGTGCCGTGGGCATGATCGTGGTCGTGGTCATCGTGGGCATGGGCCACGGCGAAGGGCAGCAGGGCGATGGGCAGGGCGAGCAGCAGGCGACGCATGGACGACTCCGGGGCGGCTGGAAAGATTTGGTAATGTTATAACAATTTTTCCGTGCATCGCCAGCCTGCCTGGCGCAGGTTTCATGTTGCTGTAGCATTAAGGCATTGACCGGGCTTGAAGGAATGCAGCGTGAGAATTCGTGGACAGATTGGCGACTGGCCGGTGGACCTGACCATCGAGCTGGAGCCGGCGGAGTGGGCGCAGTTGGGCCGCCAGTTCGCGGCACCGGTGGCTGGTGAGGCTGTGTCGGCTGCTGCGGCTGCGGCGCCGCGCCAGGATGACGGGCAATGGCTGGCTGCGCGCGAAGTGCTGCGCCAGGTGGGGCGCATGGATGGGCCTGAGTTGCTCGACCGGCTGGAAGGGCTGACGGGGAGTACGGCGGCGGGCAAGCGGCTGCTGGTGCGGTTGCGCCACAGCAGTGAGGTGAAGGTGGAAAGTGGCGCGGATGCGCCGGTGTATCACTGGGTGGGGTAAGCGTATCCGTACCGGCCCTATCGCCGGCAAGCCGGCTCCCACATGTGGGAGCCGGCTTGCCGGCGATAGGGCCAGGATGGGTCAGAACATGGCTGCCGCCAGCTTGCGACGGTACACACCCACCAACGGATGATCGCCACCGAGCAGTTCGAACACCTGCAACATCGCCTTTTGCGGCAACCCGTTCTCATACCCACGGTTACGCTGGAACAGCTTCAGCAACCCTTCCAGCGCCGCTTCGTACTGCTGGCGCGCAAGCTGCTGGATGCTCAGCTGGTAAGCCGCCTCGTCATCCTGCGGGTTCTGCGCCAGGCGGCTCTTGAGGTCAGCGACTTCCGGCAGGCTGGCGGCCTGGCGCAGGAACGTCAGCTGGGCCTTGGCGCCCGCCAGGGCAGCCTTGTGTTCGTCTGTCTTGACCGCATCCAGCACCACCTGGGCCTCGCCCAGCTCACCGCGCTCGGCCAGGCAGCGTGCGTAGTAAATCAGCGCTTCGGCATTGCTGTTGTCTTCGCCCAGCAGCTGCTGCAGGGTGGCTTCCGCCTCGGCGAAACGGCTTTCGGCGAACAGCGCCTTGGCCTGCTCCAGAGGCGATGCGGCCGGGGCGGCAGGCATCTGTACATGCGGCTCGAGCATGGCGCGGATCGCCGACTCCGGCTGCGCACCGGCGAAGCCGTCGACCGGCTGGCCATCCTTGAACAGCACCACGGTCGGCAGGCTGCGGATGCCGAACTGGGCCACCACCTGCTGCTCGACATCGCAGTTGATCTTGGCCAGCAGCAGCTCGCCCTGGTAGCCCTCGGCAATCTTCGCCAGCAGCGGCATCAGCGCCTTGCACGGCGCGCACCACTCGGCCCAGAAGTCCACCAGGACCGGCTTGTGGAAGGAGTTCTCGATCACCAGCTGCTGGAAGTTGGCATCGGTGGCATCGAAGATATAGGGCGTTTGCTGGCTCATCGCGACTCTCGCAAATCAGTGGATGGCACCACTATAAAGGCTCGCGTCTGGCGTGGTACAGGCTGACCCGGCGGAATTCGTGCGGCTCGGCCAGGTCTGGCAAGGTCAGCGCTTCGAGCACGCCCAGCTGCTGGTACAGCGGGTGGCGAAAGTCACGTACCCGCGAGTCGGCCACCAGGGCCTGACGGCCGCGGCTGAGGAAGGCGTCGAGCAGGGGCAGGTTGGCCCGGTCGTACAGCACGTCGGCCACCAGGATCAGGTCGAAGCGGTCCGCTTCGGCGAAGAAGTCATCGCTGTAGCCCAGCGTTACCCCGTTGAGCTGCGCATTGGCCTGGCAGGCCTGCAGGGCCAGTGGGTCGAGGTCGCAGGCCACCACTTCCAGGGCGCCGGCACGGGCGGCGGCGATGCCGGCAATGCCTGAGCCTGCGCCGAAATCCAGTACGCGTTTGCCGGCGACCCACTCGGGGTGCGCCGCCAGGTAGCGGGCCATGGCCAGGCCGCTGGCCCAGCAGAAGCTCCAGTACGGCGGCTCTTCGAGGATGCGCCGGGTTTCTTCGCTGCTGAAGGCGCGGTCCATGTTCTGGTCGTCGATCAGCCAGAGCTTGAGCGCGCATTCGGGCAACTCGCTGACCACCAGACGCGCCTCGCCGATCAGGCCGCTGAGGGCCTGTTGCAGTGCCAGCGGCGCCACTTACGGCGCCTTTTCGAAACGTAGCGGGCCGGTGGCCTGGGTCTGCGCCTGGGCGATGCGCACGGGCGGCAGGTGCATGATCAACTGGCCCGAGCTGCTGGCGCGCCCGCGCAACTCGACCCGGGCGCCGGCAGGGAAGGCCTCGGGGTTGAAGCGCAGCTGGTAGGGCAGGTCCTGGCCGGTGCCGGTCAGGGTGCTGCTGGCCAGCAGTTGCTGCGGGCGGTCGCGCTCGTCGATCACCAGCAGCGCCAGCTCCACATCAGCCCCGGCAGGAATGTTCAGCAAGGTGCCGCTCAGCTCACGCTGGTAGGCCGGCAGCGGGCCCAGCGGCTGGGCCTTCTTGGCCACCTTGGCAGGCGCCTGTGCGGGCGCTTGTTCGATTTTCGGCTTGTCGCTGCCGCAGGCGGCGAGCAGGGCGGTGCAGCACAGCACGGCGATCACGCGCAAATGCATAGGGGAGTCCTTGATGGGCACAATTGCATGGATGTTAACCCCTTTGGCTTGTCTTGCCAGTGCAATGCGCTACCATGGCCCTCCCTTTTTTTGTTGCCTGCCACCATGCACTGTCCCTTTTGCGGTGCCAACGACACCAAGGTCATCGACTCGCGCCTGGTCGCCGAGGGCGAGCAAGTGCGCCGCCGTCGCGAATGCGTGGCGTGCGGCGAGCGCTTCACCACCTTCGAAACCGCCGAGCTGGTGCTGCCCCGGCTGATCAAGCAGGACGGCACGCGCCAGCCCTTCGATGAAGACAAGCTGCGTGCCGGCATGCAGCGCGCGCTGGAAAAGCGCCCGGTCAGCGTCGAGCGCCTGGAAGCGGCGCTGGCGCACATCAAGAGCCGCCTGCGGGCGACCGGTGAGCGTGAGGTGAAGTCGCTGGTGGTCGGCGAGCTGGTGATGGCCGAGCTGCGCAAGCTCGATGAAGTCGCCTACATCCGTTTCGCTTCGGTGTACCGGCGCTTCCAGGACCTCGACGAATTCCGCGAAGAAATCGACCGCCTGGCCCGCGAGCCGGCTAAAGAGTGAGCATGCCCAGCCAGACCGCGATCCTCGACGCCCATTACATGGCCCGTGCCCTGGAGCTGGCGCGCAAGGGTGTGTACAGCACCCACCCCAACCCCCGCGTGGGCTGCGTGATCGTGCGCGACGGCGAAGTGGTCGGCGAGGGCTGGCACGTGCGCGCCGGCGAGCCGCATGCCGAGGTGCACGCGCTGCGCCAGGCCGGTGAGCGAGCCAAGGGCGCCTGTGCCTACGTGACCCTGGAACCCTGCAGCCACCATGGGCGCACCCCACCCTGTGCCGAGGCGCTGGTCCAAGCCGGCGTGGCGCGTGTGGTCGCCGCCATGCAGGACCCCAATCCGCAGGTCGCCGGGCGTGGCCTGCGGCGCCTGGCCGAGGCGGGCATCGAAGTGGCCAGCGGTGTGCTCGAAAGCGACGCCCGGGCACTCAACCCCGGCTTTCTCAAGCGCATGGAACATGGCCTGCCGTTCGTGCGCGCCAAGCTGGCCATGAGCCTGGACGGCCGCACCGCCATGGCCAGTGGCGAAAGCCAGTGG
The DNA here is from genome assembly GCF_002438125.1 of Pseudomonas sp. UBA6315. Lineage (NCBI taxonomy): Bacteria > Pseudomonadati > Pseudomonadota > Gammaproteobacteria > Pseudomonadales > Pseudomonadaceae > Pseudomonas > Pseudomonas sp. UBA6315. Next base: position 3,081 of record NZ_DJTF01000017.1, on the reverse strand, counting down.
ATTACCGGCCCCGCTGCGCGCTCTGCGGTGCAGCGCTTGCGGGCCCGATCCAGCGTGGTGCTGACCAGCGCCGCCAGCGTGCTGGCCGACAACGCGCGGATGACCGTGCGCGGCGCCGAACTGGGGCTGGATGAGCACACCACGGCGCTGGCCCTGAGCCGCCCACCGCTGCGCGTGCTGGTCGATGGCCGCCTGCGTCTGCCGCTGGATGCCCCGTTCTTCCAGGCCGGCCCGGCGCTGGTGGTGACGGCCATGGGCGATGACCCGCGTTACGCCGCCGCCGGCCACGAGCTGCTGAGCCTGCCCGGCAGCAACGGCCAGGTCGACCTGCCGGCGCTGATGCAGGCACTGGCAGGGCGCGGTGTCAACGAGATCCTGCTGGAGGCCGGCGCCGGCCTGTTGGGAGCGTTTGCCCAGCACGGCCTGATCGACGAGTACCAATTGTTCGTCGCCGGCACCTTCCTCGGCTCCCAGGCCCGCCCGCTGCTGGACTGGCCGCTGGAGAAGATGAGCGAAGCCCCCCGGCTGAAAATTACCGAAATGCGCGCAGTGGGCGATGACTGGCGGGTCACGGCCATCCCTCTGCCGGCACCCGGCGTATAATGCCGGGCTTGCCCTGCGCAACCCGTTCTGAGGAAGACCCCATGTTCACCGGCATCATCGAATCCATCGGCACCATTCGCAGCCTGACCCCCAAGGGCGGTGACGTGCGCGTGTACGTCGAAACCGGCAAGCTCGACCTGGGTGACGTCAAGCTCGGCGACAGCATTGCCGTCAACGGCGTGTGCCTGACGGCGGTCGAGCTGCCAGGCGATGGCTTCTGGGCCGACGTCAGCGTCGAGACCCTCAAGCGCACTGCCTTCATCGACCTCAAGAGCGGCAGCAAGGTCAACCTGGAAAAGGCCCTGACCCCGACCACCCGCCTGGGCGGCCACCTGGTCAGCGGCCACGTCGACGGCGTCGGCGAAATCATTTCGCGCAGCGATAACGCGCGCGCCATCCAGTTCCGCGTGCGTGCACCCAAGGAGCTGGCCAAGTACATCGCCCACAAGGGTTCGATCACCGTCGACGGCACCAGCCTGACGGTCAATGAGGTCAATGGCGCCGAGTTCGAGCTGACCATTGTCCCGCACACCCTGTCCGAAACCATCATGGCCGACTACCGTGCAGGGCGTCGGGTGAACCTTGAGGTCGACCTGCTGGCCCGTTACCTGGAGCGTCTGCTGCTGGGTGACAAGGCTGCCGAACCGAGCAAGGGCAGTGGCATTACCGAAAGCTTCCTGGCCGCCAACGGCTTCTTGAAATCCTGATTGAGAAGGGGGTGCCGCGTGGCGCTCAACAGCATCGAAGAACTGGTCGAAGACATCCGCCAGGGCAAAATGGTCATCCTCATGGATGACGAAGACCGCGAAAACGAAGGCGACATCATCATGGCAGCCGAGTGCTGCCTGCCTGAGCACATCAACTTCATGGCCAAGCACGCCCGCGGCCTGATCTGCATGCCGATGACCCGCGAGCGCTGCGAAACGCTGAAGCTGCCGCTGATGGCGCCGCGCAACGGCTCGGGCTTCGGCACCAAGTTCACCGTGTCGATCGAAGCCGCCGAAGGCGTCACCACCGGCATCTCCGCCGCTGACCGCGCCCGCACCGTGCAGGCTGCCGCCGCCAAGGACGCCAAGGCCGAAGACATCGTCAGCCCCGGCCACATCTTCCCGCTGATGGCCCAGCCTGGCGGTACCCTGGCCCGCGCCGGCCACACCGAAGCTGCCTGCGACCTGGCGCGCATGGCCGGTTTCGAGCCGAGCGGGGTGATCTGCGAGGTGATGAACGACGACGGCACCATGTCGCGCCGCGCCGAGCTGGAAGTGTTCGCCGCCGAGCACGGCCTGAAGATCGGCACCATCGCCGACCTGATCCACTACCGCATGATCCACGAGCGCACCGTTCAGCGGGTGTCCGAGCAGCCGATCGAAAGCGAGCTGGGCCAGTTCAACCTGGTGACCTACCGCGATGCGGTGGAAGGCGACGTGCACATGGCCCTGACCCTGGGCAACATCTGCGCCGAAGAGCCGACCCTGGTGCGCGTGCACAACATGGACCCGCTGCGCGACCTGCTGATGGTCAAGCAACCGGGCCGCTGGAGCCTGCGCGCGGCGATGAGCGCCGTAGCCGACGCCGGCAGCGGCGTGGTGCTGCTGCTGGGCCATCCGCTGGACGGCGACGTGCTGCTGGCACACATCCGCGAAAGCGCCGGCGATGCCCCGACCAAGGCGCCGACCACCTACAGCACCGTGGGTGCCGGTTCGCAGATCCTGCGTGACCTCGGCGTGCGCAAGATGCGCCTGATGAGTTCGCCGATGAAGTTCAATGCGATATCCGGATTCGATCTGGAAGTTGTAGAATACGTGCCCTCCGAGTGACTTGAGGCGGCAGTGACGCCCAGATACTCGAGTCCAGACCCTGTCGAGGCCGCCTGCGCGCGGCCTCGCTCTTGAATATGAGAACATCGGAATGACCCTGAAGACCATCGAAGGTACCTTCATCGCCCCCAAAGGTCGCTATGCTTTGGTGGTTGGCCGCTTCAACAGCTTCGTCGTCGAAAGCCTGGTAAGCGGTGCCGTTGATGCCCTGGTACGCCACGGCGTCAGCGAAAGCGACATCACCATCATCCGTGCCCCGGGCGCGTTCGAAATCCCGCTGGTGGCACAGAAAGTCGCCCAGCAAGGCGAATACAACGCGATCATCGCCCTGGGCGCCGTGATCCGTGGCGGTACCCCGCACTTCGAATACGTGGCGGGCGAATGCACCAAGGGCCTGGCCCAGGTGTCCATGGAGTTCGGTGTACCGGTGGCCTTCGGTGTCCTGACCGTCGACTCCATCGAGCAAGCCATCGAGCGTTCCGGCACCAAGGCCGGCAACAAAGGTGCTGAAGCTGCCCTGTCCGCTCTGGAAATGGTCAGCCTGCTGGCGCAGTTGGAGGCCAAGTGATTAGCGACGAAAGCGATCGTTTCAACCCGCGCGATCCAAAACCTGCGGATGCCGGCAAGCCATCGAAGAGCGCCAAGCGCCGCGAAGCCCGCA
>NZ_DJTF01000109.1:0-14204 GCF_002438125.1 Pseudomonas sp. UBA6315 | reverse complement strand
ACGACATTGCCCTGCTGGATGTCGATTTTGTAAACCCCGGGAAACGAGCAACCGGCGAGTGCGAGCAGTCCCGCGAGGGCGAGGCTGTTTAGCAAGAGCTTGGTGTTTTGCATCGGTGGGCGACTTCCACTATCTTGGCTGGACAACGTAAACCCCGATCATACCCGTATTAAGAGAAGCTGCGAAGCAGCATCGGCGAGAAAGCTGACCATGGTTGAAAATAGCGAATTGCGCAAAGCCGGTCTCAAGGTAACCCTGCCTCGAGTCAAGATCCTTCAAATGCTCGATTCGACCGAGCAACGTCACATGAGCGCTGAAGATGTCTACAAGGCGCTGATGGAGGCTGGCGAGGACGTCGGTCTGGCAACCGTCTATCGCGTACTGACCCAGTTCGAAGCGGCGGGGCTGGTGGTACGGCACAACTTCGATGGCGGTCACGCGGTGTTCGAGCTGGCGGACGGCGGTCACCACGACCATATGGTCAACGTGGAGACCAGCGAAGTGATCGAATTCATGGATGCCGAAATCGAGCGGCGTCAAAAGGAGATCGTGGCCGAGCATGGCTACGAGCTGGTGGACCACAACCTGGTCCTGTATGTGCGTAAGAAAAAGTAACGATTTCGATCGTTATGAATAGCGAAGGCGACCTTAGGGTCGCCTTTGTGCTTTCTGGGGTTGGCTTTGGATGTGGTTTGGCTATTCGGGCCCTATCGCTGGCAAGCCAGCTCCTACACCTACCCCAGGATGCTTGAGGCGTGTGTGGGAGCCGGCTTGCCGGCGATAGGGTCGATGCAGGCAGCCTCAAGCCTTGCCGGACACCACCATCTTGCGCGCATGGGCCAGCGATTCCTTGGTCAGGTCGATACCGCCCAGCATCCGCGCCACTTCCTCGACCCGTTCGCGCTTGCCCAGGCTGGCCACGGCGGTATGGGTGGTGTCGCTGTTGCGCACCTTGTGCACGAACAGGTGGTTATGCCCCTGCGCCGCCACCTGCGGCAGGTGGGTCACGGTCAGCACCTGCCCGCGCTCGCCCAGCCGGCGCAGCAACTGGCCGACGATCTCGGCGGTAGGCCCGCCAATACCGACATCGACCTCGTCGAACACCAGGGTCGGGATGCGCGAGGTCTGTGCGGTAATGACCTGGATCGCCAGGCTGATACGTGACAGCTCGCCGCCCGATGCCACCTTTGCCAGGCCCTTGAGCGGCTGCCCAGGGTTGGCGCTGACCAGCAGTTCGATCTGCTCCAGGCCATGGGGCGACAGGTCGTTGCCTTCATTGGGCGTGAGCTCGATGCAGAAACGCCCGCCCGGCATGCCCAGGCGCTGGATTTCCTGTTCCACGGCAATCGCCAGTTGCTGGGCCGCCTGCTGGCGCAGGGCGCTCAGCTCGATTGCCTTGGCCTGGTAATGCTGGGCAAAGGCGGTCAGCTCCTCGCCCAGGCGTTCGATCGACTCGTCGCTGGCATTCAGGCTTTCCAGTTCTTCCATCAATTGCTGCTGCAGGTGCGGCAGCTCGGTTGGGTGCACCCGGTGTTTGCGCGCCAGGGTATAGATGGTGTCCAGGCGTTCTTCGAGCGATTGCAGGCGCATCGGGTCGGCGTCGAAGTTGTCGAGGAAGCGGTTGAGCTCGCCGACCGCTTCCTCTATCTGGATCTGCGCGCTGGAAATCAGGTTGGCAGCTTCGCCCAGGGCCTTGGGTGTATTGGCCGCAGCGCCAAGGCGGTTGAGGCTGGAGGTGAGGGCGCTGAGCACGTTGCCCGAGTCGCTTTCGCTGCACTGGTCGATGACCTGGCGGCAGATGCCGAACAGCGCTTCGGCGTTGGTCAGGTTCTTGTGCTCCTGCTCCAGCTGCTCCAGTTCGTTTTCACCCAGGCCAAGGTTGTCCAGCTCTTCCAGCTGGTAGCTGAGTAGCTGGTGGCGGGCGCGTTGTTCATCGCCGGAGTTGGCCAGGCGCTCCCGCTCCAGGCGCGTCTGGTTCCAGCGTTTGGCCGCGAGTTGCACCTGGCGGGCCAGGTCGACGGCGCCGGCATACTCGTCGAGCAGGCGGCGGTGGGTGTCGGTCTTGAGCAGTGACTGGTGCTCGTGCTGGCTGTGGATGTCGATCAGCAGCTCGCCGAGTGCCTTGAGGTCGCTCAGGGGGCAGGGCGTGCCGTTGATGTAGCCACGGCTGCGGCCCTCTGCGGTGATGACGCGGCGCAGGATGCACGGGCCGTCGTTGTCCAGGTCGCGTTCGGCCAGCCAGGTGTGTGCTTCGGGAATGTCCACCAGGTCGAAGGTGGCGAGGATGTCCGCCTTGTCGGCGCCGGGGCGCACCACGCCGCTGTCGGCACGGTCGCCCAGGGCCAGGCCGAGGGCGTCGAGCATGATCGATTTGCCGGCGCCGGTTTCGCCGGTGATGACCGACATGCCACGGGCCAGTTCGAGGTCGAGGTGTTCGACGATGGCGTAGTTGTGAATGGACAGGTGCACCAGCATGGGGGCGGCTCCCGAAGTTCAGGTCTGGTTATTTATACAGTACTTTTTTCGACCCTGCCAATGTCCCTCGGCGGATTTTCTCGCCGCCTGGAAAACCGCCTTGCCCCTTGAAGCTGGTTTTTCCGGCCCCATATAGCCGGCAGACACGGCGAGCTTTGCTCGTACAACAGAAATTGCAGAGGAGAGACCCCATGGCTGACGAACAGCTGAACGAGAAAGACCTTAATGCCGAAGAGGCCGCCCCAGTGGATAACGGCGCCCGCGTTCAGGAGCTCGAGGAGCAGCTGGCCGCCGCCAAGGATCAATCCCTGCGTGTTGCAGCTGAAGCGCAGAACAGCATCCGCCGCGCCGAGCAGGAAGTCGACAAGGCCCGCAAGTTCGCCCTCGAGAAGTTCGCTGGCGACCTGCTGCCGGTCATCGACAGCCTGGAGCTGGCCTTGGCGCATTCGAGCGCCCAGGACGAGCAGGTCAAGACCATCCGCGATGGCGTCGAGCTGACCCTGAAGATGTTCCAGGACACCCTCAAGCGCTACAACCTCGAAGCCATCGACCCGCACGGCCAGCCGTTCAACCCTGAGCACCACCAGGCCATGGCCATGCAGGAAAACGCCGAGGTCGAGCCGAACAGCGTGCTCAACGTGTTCCAGAAGGGCTACCTGCTCAACGGCCGCCTGCTGCGCCCTGCGAAGGTAGTGGTGAGCAAGGCGCCGGCCGCCCCGCAACCTTCGATCGATGAGAAGGCTTGAAATCCGACGGGGCATCCCCATCTAAGTGTCAAGCCTTCAAGTATTACCGCAGTTGGCCAAAGTAGTCGCTGCCACCAAATTCAAGTTTCGGGAGAGTAAACATGGGCAAAATCATCGGTATCGACCTGGGGACCACCAACTCGTGCGTCTCCATTCTGGAAAACGGTAACGTCAAGGTCATCGAGAACGCCGAAGGCGCGCGTACCACCCCTTCGATCGTGGCCTACGCCAACGACGGCGAAATCCTGGTCGGCCAGTCGGCCAAGCGCCAGGCTGTGACCAACCCGCACAACACCCTGTTCGCCGTGAAGCGCCTGATCGGCCGCCGCTTCGAAGAAGACGTCGTGCAGAAAGACATCAAGCTGGTGCCTTACAAGATCGTCAAGGGCGGTAACGGCGACGCTTGGGTCCAGGCCAACGGCAAAGACATGGCGCCACCACAGATCAGCGCCGAAGTCCTGAAGAAAATGAAGAAGACCGCCGAAGACTACCTCGGCGAGCCTGTCACCGAGGCGGTCATCACCGTTCCGGCGTACTTCAACGACAGCCAGCGCCAGGCCACCAAAGACGCCGGTCGCATCGCCGGCCTGGACGTCAAGCGCATCATCAACGAGCCGACCGCCGCTGCGCTGGCCTACGGCATGGACAAGGCCAAGGGCGACCACACCGTCATCGTTTATGACCTGGGTGGTGGTACCTTCGACGTTTCGGTCATCGAAATCGCCGAAGTCGACGGTGAGCACCAGTTCGAAGTACTGGCCACCAACGGCGACACCTTCCTCGGTGGTGAAGACTTCGACATGCGCTTGATCGACTACCTCGTCGACGAGTTCAAGAAAGAGTCCGGCATGGACCTGAAGAACGATCCACTGGCCCTGCAGCGTCTGAAAGAAGCTGCTGAAAAAGCCAAGATCGAGCTGTCCTCGACTCAGTCGACCGACGTCAACCTGCCGTACATCACTGCAGATGCGACCGGTCCTAAGCACCTGAACGTGAAGATCTCCCGCGCCAAGCTGGAGTCGCTGGTCGAAGACCTGGTTCAACGTACCATCGAGCCTTGCCGCATCGCCCTGAAAGACGCCGGCATCGACGCCAGCAAGATCGACGACGTGATCCTGGTCGGTGGCCAGACCCGTATGCCGATGGTGCAGAAGGCCGTTGCCGACTTCTTCGGTAAAGAAGCGCGCAAGGACGTCAACCCGGACGAAGCCGTGGCCATGGGTGCTGCCATCCAGGGTGCTGTACTAGCCGGTGACGTGAAAGACGTGCTGCTGCTGGACGTCAGCCCGCTGACCCTGGGTATCGAAACCATGGGCGGCGTGATGACCGCGCTGATCGAGAAGAACACCACCATCCCGACCAAGAAGTCGCAGGTGTTCTCGACTGCCGACGACAACCAGGGCGCCGTGACCATTCACGTGCTGCAGGGCGAGCGTAAGCAGGCTGCGCAGAACAAGTCGCTGGGCAAGTTCGACCTGGCTGACATTCCGCCAGCACCGCGTGGCGTACCGCAGATCGAAGTGACCTTCGACATCGACGCCAACGGCATCCTGCACGTCGGCGCCAAAGACAAGGCCACCGGCAAGGCTCAATCGATCGTGATCAAGGCCAACTCCGGCCTGTCCGACGAGGAAATCGAGCGCATGGTGCGTGACGCCGAGGCCAACGCCGAGGAAGACCGCAAGTTCGAAGAACTGGCCGCTGCCCGTAACCAGGGTGATGCACTGGTTCACTCGACCCGCAAGATGGTCGCTGACGCCGGTGACAAGGTCACTGCCGAAGAGAAGACTGCCATCGAAGCGGCCGTGGTTGCCCTGGAAGCCGCCGTCAAAGGCGACGACAAGGCTGCTATCGACGCCAAGGTCGAAGAGCTGTCGAAAGTCTCGGCACCGGTTGCTCAGAAGATGTACGCCGATCAGGCTCAGCAGCCGGAAGGCGCAGCCCAGCAGCAGGCCGAGCCTGAAGCCAAGCACGACGACGTGGTTGACGCCGAGTTCGAAGAAGTAAAAGGCGACGACAAGAAGTAATCGTTGCATGTTGTCGGCCAGTTCACCGGCGTTAGCCGGTGAACTGGTAGGATGTCGCCGCGCGGGGGCTTGCTCCCGCGTTGGTGTGTCTGGAATACGAGAATTTTTACAGCATCTGTCAAAGCCCTGCGGGCTGGCAGCTGCTGCGGCACAGCGCATAGCGCAGAGGTATGCCGAACGCCCCCAAGAGTGCAAATGACCTATGGCAAAGCGTGATTATTATGAGGTCCTGGGTGTCGAGCGTGGCGCCAGTGAAGGTGATCTCAAAAAGGCCTATCGCCGCCTGGCGATGAAGTACCACCCCGACCGCAACCCGGGTGACAAAGAGTCGGAAGAGCAGTTCAAGGAGGCCAACGAGGCCTACGAAGTGCTGTCCGATGCGAGCAAGCGCGCGGCCTACGACCAATACGGTCATGCCGGCGTCGACCCCAGCATGGGTGGCGGTGGTGCCGGCTTCGGCGGCGCCAACTTCTCCGACATCTTCGGTGATGTGTTCAGCGATTTCTTCGGTGGCGGCCGCGGCGGTTCGCGTGGCGGCGCCCAGCGCGGCAGCGACCTGCGCTACACCCTGGAGCTGAACCTGGAAGAAGCGGTGCGTGGCACCACGGTCAATATCCGCGTTCCCACGCTGGTCAACTGCAAGCCCTGCGATGGCTCCGGCGCCAAGAAGGGCTCGACCCCGGCCACCTGCCCTACCTGCGGCGGCATCGGCCAGGTGCGCATGCAGCAAGGCTTCTTCTCGGTGCAGCAGACCTGCCCGCGCTGCCACGGCCAGGGCAAGATCATCACCGACCCTTGCGGCTCGTGCCACGGCGAAGGCCGTGTCGAGGAATACAAGACCCTGTCGGTCAAGGTGCCGGCTGGCGTCGATACGGGCGACCGCATCCGCCTGTCCGGCGAAGGCGAGGCGGGCACCCACGGCGGCCCGACTGGCGACCTGTATGTGGTGATCAGCGTGCGCGAGCACGAGATCTTCCAGCGTGACGGCAAGCACCTGTACTGCGAAGTGCCGATCAGCTACACCGACGCTGCCTTGGGTGGCGAGCTGGAAGTGCCGACCCTCGATGGCCGCGTGAAGCTGAAGATCCCCGAAGGCACCCAGACCGGCAAGCAGTTCCGCCTGCGTGGCAAGGGTGTGGCGCCGGTGCGTGGTGGTGGCGCAGGTGACCTGCTGTGCCGCGTGGCGGTCGAGACCCCGGTCAACCTCAGCCGCCGTCAGCGCGAGCTGCTCGAAGAGCTGCGTGACTCGCTCGAAGGCGACAGCTCCCACTCGCCCAAGGCCAATGGCTGGTTCGATGGCGTGAAGCGCTTCTTCGGCGATCTCTGATAAGGAATTGGCTATGCGACGTATTGCAGTGATGGGCGCGGCAGGGCGGATGGGCAAGACCCTCGTCGAAGCCGTGCAGCAAACCCCGGGTGCCGGGCTGACCGCAGCGATCGACCGTCCGGACAGCTCGCTGGTCGGCGCTGACGCGGGTGAGTTGGCAGCCCTGGGCCGGATCGGCGTGCTGCTGTCCGATGACCTGGCCAAGGTTGCCGACGAGTTCGACGTGCTGATCGACTTCACTCACCCGTCGGTGACCTTGAAGAACCTGGCGTTCTGCCGCAAGCACGGCAAGGCGATGATCATCGGCACCACCGGCTTCACCGTCGAGGAGAAGCAGTTGCTGGCCGAGGCGGGCAAGGACATTCCGATCGTGTTCGCCGCCAACTTCAGTGTCGGCGTCAACCTCAGCCTCAAGCTGCTGGACATGGCGGCGCGGGTGCTGGGTGACGATGTCGACATCGAGATCATCGAGGCGCACCACCGGCACAAGGTCGATGCGCCGTCGGGTACCGCGCTGCGCATGGGTGAAGTGGTTGCCAATGCGCTGGGGCGTGACCTGCAGGAAGTGGCGGTGTATGGCCGTGAAGGCCAGACCGGTGCGCGTGACCGCAAGACCATCGGCTTTGCCACCGTGCGTGCCGGCGATGTGGTTGGTGACCACACCGTGCTGTTCGCTGCCGAAGGCGAGCGCCTGGAGATCACCCACAAGGCCTCCAGCCGCATGACCTTCGCCAAGGGCGCCGTGCGTGCGGCGCTGTGGCTCGATGGTCGCGAGCCGGGCCTGTATGACATGCAGGACGTGCTGGAGCTGCGCTAAGCCTTGATGGCCTCATCGCCGGCAAGCCGGCTCCCACGGGAAGCGCGCAGGCCCAGAGCCTTGTGGCGTTCTTTGTGGGAGCCGGCTTGCCGGCGATGGGGTGCAACGCACCCCTCTGTCGCAATCATGTGTTTTAGAGACACATATACGGTAGACCGAAAACGCACTTTTCTGTAAGCTACAGCTTTAGTGTGTCCACTAAAAGCGCGCAGCGAATTGAATTCAGCACATAAAAGCGGGGTGACGTGTCCATACGTCACTCCGCTTTTTTGCAACCTGCGATCGCCCTTTCATGCTTGATTTACGGGAGGTCTTCTTGACAAAGCCAGCCATACTCGCCCTTGCCGACGGCAGTATTTTTCGCGGTGAAGCCATTGGTGCCGACGGTCAAACCGTTGGTGAGGTGGTATTCAACACCGCTATGACCGGCTACCAGGAAATCCTTACAGACCCTTCCTACGCGCAGCAAATCGTTACCCTGACCTACCCGCACATCGGCAACACCGGCACCACGCCGGAAGACGCCGAGTCGAACCGTGTCTGGTCCGCTGGCCTGGTCATCCGTGACCTGCCGCTGCTGGCCAGCAACTGGCGCAACACCCAGTCGCTGCCTGAGTACCTCAAGGCCAACAATGTCGTCGCCATCGCTGGCATCGACACCCGCCGCCTGACCCGTATCCTGCGTGAAAAGGGCGCCCAGAACGGTTGCATCCTCGCCGGTGACAACATCAGCGAAGAGGCCGCCATCGCCGCTGCCCGCGGCTTCCCAGGCCTCAAAGGCATGGACCTGGCCAAGGTCGTGTCCACCAAAGAGCGCTACGAGTGGCGCTCCAGCGTGTGGGAGCTGAAAACCGACAGCCACCCGACCATCGACGCTGCCGACCTGCCGTACCACGTGGTCGCCTTCGACTACGGCGTCAAGCTGAACATCCTGCGCATGCTGGTTGCCCGCGGCTGCCGCGTGACCGTGGTGCCTGCCCAGACCCCCGCCAGCGAAGTGCTCGCCCTCAACCCCGATGGCGTGTTCCTGTCCAACGGCCCTGGCGACCCCGAGCCATGCGACTACGCGATCCAGGCGATCAAGGAAATCCTTGAAACCGAGATCCCGGTCTTCGGCATCTGCCTCGGCCACCAGCTGCTGGCCCTGGCCTCCGGCGCCAAGACCGTGAAGATGGGCCACGGCCACCACGGTGCCAACCACCCGGTCCAGGACCTGGACACCGGCGTGGTCATGATCACCAGCCAGAACCACGGTTTCGCCGTCGACGAAGCGACCCTGCCGGGCAATGTCCGCGCCATCCACAAGTCGCTGTTCGACGGTACCCTGCAGGGCATCGAGCGCACCGACAAGAGCGCGTTCAGCTTCCAGGGCCACCCTGAAGCGAGCCCGGGCCCGACCGACGTCGCGCCACTGTTCGATCGTTTCACCGATGCCATGGCCAAGCGCCGCTGAGCATCCTGCTTCAAGGCCCCGGGCCGGCACCTGCCGCGCCCGGCAGCGCCTGACCCAGATTGTTCAAAGCGGCTTGCCGACTGACCCCGGATTTGAGTGACAACCATGCCAAAACGTACAGACATCAAAAGCATCCTGATTCTCGGCGCTGGCCCGATCGTGATCGGCCAGGCCTGCGAATTCGACTACTCCGGCGCCCAGGCTTGCAAAGCCCTGCGCGAGGAAGGTTTCCGCGTCATCCTGGTGAACTCCAACCCGGCCACCATCATGACCGACCCGGCCATGGCCGACGCCACCTACATCGAGCCGATCAAGTGGCAGTCGGTGGCCAAGATCATCGAGAAAGAGCGCCCTGACGCCGTCCTGCCGACCATGGGTGGCCAGACCGCACTGAACTGCGCCCTGGACCTGGAGCGCCATGGCGTTCTGGAAAAATTCGGCGTGGAGATGATCGGTGCCAACGCCGACACCATCGACAAGGCCGAAGACCGCTCGCGCTTCGACAAGGCCATGAAGGACATCGGCCTGGAGTGCCCACGCTCGGGCATCGCCCACAGCATGGAAGAGGCCTATGCGGTGCTCGAGAAGCTCGGCTTCCCATGCATCATCCGCCCGTCGTTCACCATGGGCGGCACTGGCGGTGGCATCGCCTACAACCGTGAAGAATTCGAAGAAATCTGCACCCGTGGCCTGGACCTGTCGCCGACCAAGGAACTGCTGATCGACGAATCGCTGATCGGCTGGAAGGAATACGAGATGGAGGTGGTCCGCGACAAGAAGGACAACTGCATCATCGTCTGCTCCATCGAAAACTTCGACCCGATGGGCGTGCACACCGGTGACTCGATCACTGTTGCTCCAGCGCAGACCCTGACCGACAAGGAATACCAGATCATGCGCAACGCCTCGCTGGCGGTGCTGCGTGAAATCGGTGTCGAAACCGGCGGTTCCAACGTGCAGTTCGGTATCTGCCCGAACACTGGCCGCATGGTCGTGATCGAGATGAACCCGCGCGTTTCGCGTTCCTCGGCGCTGGCGTCCAAGGCTACCGGCTTCCCGATCGCCAAGATCGCCGCCAAGCTGGCCATCGGCTACACCCTCGACGAACTGCAGAACGACATCACCGGCGGCCGTACCCCAGCCTCCTTCGAGCCGTCGATCGACTACGTCGTCACCAAGCTGCCGCGCTTCGCCTTCGAGAAATTCCCCAAGGCCGACGCCCGCCTGACCACCCAGATGAAATCCGTGGGTGAAGTAATGGCCATCGGCCGTACCTTCCAGGAATCCCTGCAGAAAGCCCTGCGCGGCCTGGAAGTCGGTGCTTGCGGCCTCGACCCGAAAGTCGACCTGGCCAGCCCGGAAGCAGCCGGCATCCTCAAGCGCGAGCTGACCGTGCCGGGCGCCGAGCGTATCTGGTACGTGGCCGACGCCATGCGTTCGGGCATGACCTGCGAAGAGATCTTCGCCCTGACCGGCATCGACATGTGGTTCTTGGTGCAGATGGAAGATCTGATCAAGGAAGAAGAGAAGGTCAAGACCCTGGCCCTGTCGGCGATCGACAAGGACTACATGCTGCGCCTCAAGCGCAAGGGCTTCTCGGACCAGCGCCTGGCCAAGCTGCTCGGCATCACCGACAAGAACCTGCGTCGCCACCGCCACAAGCTGGAAGTGTTCCCGGTGTACAAGCGCGTCGACACCTGCGCCGCCGAGTTCGCCACCGACACCGCCTACCTGTACTCGACCTACGAGGAAGAGTGCGAGGCCAACCCGTCGACCCGTGACAAGATCATGATCCTGGGTGGCGGCCCGAACCGTATCGGCCAAGGCATCGAGTTCGACTACTGCTGCGTGCACGCGGCCCTGGCGCTGCGTGAAGACGGTTACGAGACCATCATGGTCAACTGCAACCCGGAAACCGTCTCCACCGACTACGACACCTCCGACCGCCTGTACTTCGAGCCGCTGACCCTGGAAGACGTGCTGGAAGTCTGCCGCGTCGAGAAGCCGAAGGGCGTGATCGTCCACTACGGCGGCCAGACCCCGCTGAAACTGGCTCGCGCCCTGGAAGAAGCCGGCGTGCCGATCATCGGTACCAGCCCGGACGCCATCGACCGCGCCGAAGACCGCGAGCGCTTCCAGCAGATGGTTCAGCGCCTGAACCTGCTGCAGCCGCCAAACGCCACCGTGCGCAGCGAAGAAGAAGCCATCCGCGCCGCGGGCGGTATCGGCTACCCGCTGGTGGTGCGCCCGTCCTACGTACTGGGCGGCCGTGCGATGGAAATCGTCTACGAGCTGGACGAACTCAAGCGCTACCTGCGTGAAGCGGTACAGGTTTCCAACGACAGCCCGGTGCTGCTCGACCACTTCCTCAACTGCGCCATCGAGATGGACGTGGACGCGGTCTGCGACGGCACCGACGTGGTGATCGGCGCGATCATGCAGCACATCGAGCAGGCCGGTGTTCACTCCGGTGACTCGGCGTGCTCGCTGCCGCCGTACTCGCTGAGCAAGGAAGTGCAGGACGAAGTGCGCGACCAGGTGCGCAAGATGGCCCTGGAGCTGGGCGTGGTCGGCCTGATGAACGTGCAGCTGGCCCTGCAGGGCGACAAGATCTACGTGATCGAAGTCAACCCGCGCGCCTCGCGTACCGTACCGTTCGTCTCCAAGTGCATCGGCACCTCCCTGGCCATGATCGCGGCCCGCGTGATGGCTGGCAAAACCTTGAAAGAGCTGGGCTTCACCCAGGAAATCATCCCGAACTTCTACAGCGTCAAGGAAGCCGTCTTCCCGTTCGCCAAGTTCCCAGGGGTTGACCCGATCCTCGGCCCTGAGATGAAATCCACCGGTGAAGTCATGGGTGTCGGCGACAGCTTCGGCGAAGCCTTCGCCAAGGCCCAGATGGGTGCCAGCGAAGTGCTGCCGACCGGCGGTACCGCGTTCATCAGCGTGCGTGACGACGACAAGCCACAAGTGGCTGGCGTTGCTCGCGACCTGATCGCCCTGGGCTTCGAAGTGGTTGCTACTGCAGGTACCGCCAAGGTCATCGAAGCGGCCGGCCTGAAAGTGCGCCGTGTGAACAAAGTGACCGAGGGTCGCCCGCACGTGGTCGACATGATCAAGAACGACGAAGTGTCGCTGATCATCAACACCACCGAAGGCCGCCAGTCGATCGCCGATTCCTACTCGATTCGTCGCAATGCGTTGCAGCACAAGATTTACTGCACCACGACCATTGCGGCTGGTGAAGCCATCTGCGAAGCGCTGAAATTCGGCCCTGAAAAGACCGTTCGCCGCTTGCAGGATCTGCATGCAGGACTTAAAGCATGAGCATTACCAAGTACCCGATGACCGTCCAGGGCGCTCGCGCCCTGGAAGAGGAACACCTGTTCCTGAGCAAGACCGAGCGCCCGCGCCTGAGCCAGGCCATTGGCGAAGCGCGCGAGCTGGGCGACCTCAAGGAAAACGCCGAATACCATGCCGCCCGTGAGGAGCAGGGCATGGTCGAGGCGCGTATCCGCGATATCGAAGGCCGCCTGCAGAACTCGGTCGTGATCGACGTGACCACCATCCCTCATACCGGCAAGGTCATTTTCGGCACCACCGTGGTGCTGGCCAATACCGAAACCGATGACGAGGTGACCTACCAGATCGTTGGCGAGGACGAAGCTGACGTGAAGCAGGGCAAGCTTTCGAGCGGTGCGCCCATTGCCCGTGCCATCATCGGCAAGGAAGAAGGTGATACGGTCGTCGTCAAGACGCCAAGCGGCACGGTCGAGTACGAGATTGTCGAAGTCAAGCACATCTGACCGGCGCCTGCGGGCGCCTTCCCTGGAGGGGATCCTCTGGCAACTGGCCCAGGTATTCTGGGTCGGTGGCCTGTGGGTGTTCCATGTGGGGTTGGTGCCGGCACTCAAGGTCAGTGGCCTGGCACCCTTGCTGGTGCAGGACATCGCCGGGCAGATCGACCGCTGGTTGATTGGCGTGGCGTTGCTCGGGCTGCTGACGCAGTTGGCGGTACTGGCGCGGGTCGACGGCCTGCCGGCCTGGTGGCGACAGTTCCGTGGCCAGATGCTGTTGCTCGGCCTTGCCGCCTGCGTGGGGTACTACACCTTGCGCTATGGCATCTCGGTCGGCGAGCGCTGGCAGATGTTCTGTTTCCTGGTGCTGGGCTTTTCCGGCATCGTGCTGGTGGCCCAACCAGTACCGGTCAGGGCGCGCCAGGCGCGCCACTGATCGGAGCCGCCGTTACTTGTAGCGGTGGATGTTGGACAGCTGCTTGTTCGGCTGTGGGTTCTTGCGATAGATCAGCGCTTTCTTGCCGATGGTTTGCACCAGCTCGGCGCGGCCGGCCTTGCACAGCTCGGCGATGGCGGCAGCACGTTCTTCGCGATCTTCCGAGCGAATCTCGACCTTGATCAGTTCATGGTCGGCGAGTGCACGCTCGAGTTCGGCGATCACGCCTTCATTCAAACCGTTGCCGGCAACGATCAGGACCGGCTTCAGGTCATGACCAATGGACTTGTATTGCTTCTTCTGCTCGTTATTGAGCGGCATAATCTGACCCTTTCCGTCTGATTCTGTAAAATTGACGGGCATTTTACCCGAGGGCCTGTGGCTCCGCCCAGTCAAACACGACGCATATCATCGAGGTGCCCCGTGGTACAACGTTCCAAAAGCAGCGCCAACTGGCTGCGAGAGCATTTTAACGACCCTTTTGTGAAGCAGGCGCAAAAGGATGGCTACCGTTCACGCGCGAGCTACAAACTGCTTGAGATCCAGGAAAAAGACCGCCTGATCCGCCCCGGCATGAGCGTGATCGACCTTGGCGCGGCCCCGGGCGGGTGGTCGCAGGTGACCAGTCGTCTGATTGGTGGCCAGGGCCGGCTGATTGCCTCCGATATCCTGGAAATGGACTCGATCCCTGATGTGACCTTCATCCAGGGCGACTTTACCCAGGATGAAGTGCTGCAGCAGATTCTCCAGGCAGTCGGCGATTCGCACGTAGACCTTGTGATTTCCGATATGGCCCCCAATATGAGTGGTACGCCTGCGGTGGACATGCCGCGTGCCATGTTCCTCTGCGAGCTGGCTCTGGATCTGGCGACCCGCGTGCTCAAGCCCGGCGGCGATTTCCTGATCAAGATCTTCCAGGGCGAAGGCTTCGACGTATACCTCAAGGACGTGCGCAGCAAGTTCGACAAGGTGCAGATGCGCAAGCCGTCGTCGTCGCGGGACCGTTCTCGCGAACAGTACCTGCTGGCCAGGGGTTTCAAGGGGGAATGAGGCGTAATGCGGGGTGGCCGATAGTTATTTCCAATTGGCTGCCCCGTCTGGATTGTCCGAACTTCGTGTAGTCTAG
>NZ_DJTF01000195.1:0-5237 GCF_002438125.1 Pseudomonas sp. UBA6315 | reverse complement strand
TCGGCGTCGAGGATGCCCTTGATGATCATCGGGCCGTCCCAGAATTCGCGGATCCACTCCAGGTCCTTCCACGAGATCGACGGGTCGAAGTTGTTGCCCAGCCAGCCGATGTAGTCGGCAAGCCCGGTGGGGTTGCCACGGTATTTGGATATGTTGCCCAGGTCGTGCGGGCGGCCCATCACGCCGACGTCCCAGGCCCATTCGGGGTGGGTCATGGCTTGCAGCACGCGGCGCATCGGCCCGTTGGCACCGCTCATGCCGGAGTGGGCGTCGCGGTAGCGGGCGCCGGGCACCGGCATGTCGACGGTGAACACCAGGGTTTTCACCCCGGCGGCCTTGGCGCGCTCCAGGGCATTGCGCATGAAGCCGCGGTCCTTGAGCACGTAGAGCTGGAACCACATCGGCCGGTCGATGGCAGGCGCGACTTCTTCGATCGGGCACACCGACACGGTCGACATGGTGAATGGAATGCCATGGGCCGCTGCGGCGCGCGCCGCCTGCACTTCACCACGGCGGGCGTACATGCCGGTGAGGCCGACCGGGGCCAGGGCCACGGGCATGCTCAGGGTTTCGTCGAACAGCTGGGTCTGAAGGCTGAGCTCGGACATGTTCTTCAGCACGCGCTGGCGCAGGGCGATGCTGGCCAGGTCCGAGACGTTGTGGCGCAGGGTGTGCTCGGCGTAGGCGCCGCCGTCGGCGTAGTGGAAGAGGAACGGGGGCAGCTTGCGTTGGGCCGCGGCGCGATAGTCGGTGGAGGCGGAAATGATCATGGATTCTCGCAGCGTGGGTTGAGGGAGATGCCGGGCGCGCGCGGGCGCCCGGCCCCTTTCACTTTAGTGATGAACCAGCATGCCGGTCAGCCAATACGCCTGGATCAGGGTGATCAGGCCGACGATGGTGGCGAAGAACAGGCTGTGCTTGACGGTGAAGCGGAACAGGTCGGATTCCTTGCCGACCAGGCCGGTGGCAGCGCAGGCCACGGCGATGGACTGCGGCGAAATCATCTTGCCGGTCACGCCGCCGCTGGTGTTGGCGGCCACCAGCAGGGTGTCGTTGACCCCGATCTGGTGTGCGGTGGTGGCCTGCAGCGAGCTGAACAGGGCGTTGGACGAGGTGTCGGAGCCGGTCAGGAACACGCCCAGCCAGCCAAGGAACGGCGAGAAGAACGGGAACGCGGCGCCGGTGCCGGCCAGGACCAGGGCCATGGTCGAGGACATGCCCGAGTAGTTGGTGACGAAGGCGAACGCCAGCACCATGCCGATCGACAGGATCGGCCAGCGCAGCTCCCAGAAGGTTTCCTTGAAAGTGGTCAGACCAGTTTTGAAGTTGATCTTCAGCACCGCCATGGAAATCAGCGCGGAGAGGAAGATGGCGGTGCCGGTGGCGGAGATCGGGTCGAGCTTGAACACCGCTGGCATGGCGGTGGGCGCGCTGACGATCGGCGCGGTCTTGATCACCAGCTGGTCAAGGTGCGGGATGGCGAAGTTGAACACGAAGTTGTACATCGCGCCGCCCGGGGCGAAGGCCGCCTTGAACGGCTTCAGGGTCCAGATGGTGACCAGCACGGTGAGGATCAGGAACGGCGACCAGGCCTTGAAGATTTCGCCGAAGCTGTACGGGCTCGGCTGGCTGCCGCTTGGCTGTACCACGGCGGCGCCGACGCTGCCTTTGGCTTCGGCGAACGAGCGCTTGGGCTGCCAGACTTTGAGGAACAGGGTCAGGCAGATCAGGCTGGCCAGGGCCGAGGTGATGTCCGGCAGTTCCGGGCCGATGAAGTTGGAGGTGAAGTACTGGGTCACGGCGAAGCTCAGGCCGGCGACCAGGGCGGCAGGCCAGGTTTCCTTCACGCCGCGCAGGCCGTCCATCATGAACACCAGCCAGAACGGCACGAACAGCGACAGCAGCGGCAGCTGGCGGCCGGTCATGGCGCCGATGTGGAAGGCGTCGATGCCGGTGACCTGGCCGGCCACGATGATCGGGATGCCCAGGGCGCCGAAGGCAACCGGTGCGGTGTTGGCGATCAGGCACAGGCCAGCGGCGTACAGCGGGTTGAAGCCCAGGCCCACGAGCAAGGCGGCGGTGATCGCCACTGGGGCGCCGAAACCGGCCGCGCCTTCGAGGAAGGCGCCGAAGCAGAAGCCGATCAGCAGCACCTGCAGGCGCTGGTCGTCGGTGATCGACAGCACCGAGCTGCGGATCACTTCGAACTGGCCGCTCTTGACCGTGAGTTTGTACAGGAACACCGCGGCAACGATGATCCAGGCAATCGGCCAGAGGCCGTAGAGGAAGCCGTAACCTGCGGCGGCGAGGGCCATGTCGACAGGCATCTGGAAGGCGAAGATCGCCACCAGGATCGACAGGCCAAGGGTGATGCTGCCGGCAACGTGGCCTTTGAGGCGGAACACGGCCAGGGCCAGGAAGAAGAAAACGATGGGGATGACTGCCGCCAGTGCGGACAGGCCAAGACTACCAAGCGGCGAATAGAGTTGTTGCCAGGTTTGCATATGGGGTAACCCCTAATTGTTGTTGGTCAGCACTGGCATTGGATAATTGGTAAGACCAATTTACAATGTCTGGTCGCTAGGTTAAAAGCGCTGTCGTCGGTGTGTCAATTTGTCCCGCGCAAAACTTTGCTCGCGGGCCGATGAATGGGCAGCTGATCGCCAGTGAAAATCACTGGCTGATGGGTGCTGGCGACGGCCGGATCGGCGAGAATAGGCGCCCCCTGAAATCTGCCGGGGGTTTGTGGAGAGCATGTGATGGTTTTTGATCAGGTCCGCCAACGGCGCCTGTCCGACGATATCGTCGATCGGTTGGAAGGGATGATTCTCGAAGGCACGCTGACCTCCGGGCAGCGGCTGCCGGCCGAGCGCGTCCTGGCCGAACAGTTCGGTGTGTCGCGCCCGTCACTGCGTGAGGCGATCCAGAAGCTGGTGGCCAAGGGCTTGCTGGTCAGTCGCCAAGGTGGCGGCAACTATGTGGCCGAGTCGCTGGGCTCGACCTTCAGTGACCCACTGCTGCAGCTGCTCGAGCACAGCGCCGAGGCGCAGCGTGACCTGCTGGAGTTTCGCCATACGCTGGAGGCTTCCTGCGCCTATTACGCGGCCCAGCGGGCTACCGAGCCGGATCGCGAGCGGCTCAAGGCGGCGTTCGATACCTTGCAGGATTGCTATGCGCGAGCCGATGAGGTGACGCGGGCAGAGGAGGGGGCGGCGGATGCGCGCTTCCACCTGGCGATTGCCGAGGCGAGCCACAATGCCGTGCTGCTGCATACCATTCGGGGTTTGTTCGACCTGCTCAAGCGCAACGTGGTGACCAACATTGGCGGCATGTACCAGCAGCGTAGCGAAACGCGCGACATGCTGATCAGCCAGCACCGCGAGTTGTACCTGGCGATTGTCGAGGGCAGGGCGGAGGATGCGCGGGAGGTGTCCAGCCGGCACATTCTGTATGTGCAGGAGGTGCTGGAAGAGGCGCAGGACGAGGCGCAGCGGGTGGCGCGGGCGGAACGGCGCAGCGGGCGTTGAGCTTTACCGGCCTGATCGCCGGCAAGCCGGCTCCCACGCAAGACATGTGCTGTCCCCTGTGGGAGCCGGCTTGCCGGCGATAGGGCCGCTGCAGGCTAAAGAAGTCTTACTCTTCCTTGCCCTTGTTGCGCACCGCACGCTGCAGCTCGCGGTTGGAATCGCGCTCGCGCATGGTGTCGCGCTTGTCGAATTCCTTCTTGCCCTTGCCCAGCGCGATTTCGCACTTGATCAGGTGCTTGCTCCAGTACAGCGCCAGCGCCACGCAGGTGTAGCCCTTCTGCGCCACCGCCGCTTCCACGCGCTCGAGCTCGCGCTTGTTCAGCAGCAGCTTGCGGGTGCGGGTAGGGTCGGCGATGACGTGGGTGCTGGCGGCGGTCAGCGGGGTGATGTGGCTGCCGAACAGCCAGGCTTCGCCATCCTTGAGCAGCACGTAGCTGTCGGTCAGGTGCGCCTTGCCGGCCCGCAGGCTTTTTACTTCCCAGCCGGACAGGACCAGCCCGGCCTCGAACTTGTGTTCGATGAAGTAATCGTGTCGCGCTTTCTTGTTCTGCGCGATGGTCCCGGTCGGATGTTTCTTTTGCTTAGCCATAGGGGCGGCATTATAGGCAAGACACTGCGTCGTCGGCTACGGGATTTAGGTGAGCTTGAGCCACTGCGGTGAATACCGGACAATACAGCCCCTGTCATACGTACAGAACCTGTTTTCGGCACGCTGCGAAGCGCCGCCACCCAGCCTTGGAAGTGACGCCTGGATGACTACCCATATTCAACGCTCCGCCCTGCTGCCGTACCCTGCCCAGGCGCTCTACGATCTGGTCAACGATGTGGCCAGCTACCCGAAATTCCTGCCTTGGTGCTCGGCCTCGACGGTGATCGAAGCCAGCGACACGCACATGCGGGCCAAGCTGGAGGTGGCCAAGGGCGGCATGAGCCAGCAGTTCGTCACGCGCAATGTGCTGGTGCCGGGGCAGTCCATCGAGATGAACCTGGAAGAAGGGCCGTTTACCCAGCTGCATGGCCTGTGGGTGTTCAAACCGCTGGGTGAAAAGGCCTGCAAGATCAGCCTGGACTTGTCGTTCGACTATGCCGGGCCGATCGTGCGCGCCACCTTGGGGCCGCTGTTCAACCAGGCGGCCAATACCCTGGTGGATGCCTTCTGCCAGCGGGCCAAGCAGCTCAATGGCTGATTAGCCGCAAGCGCTTATCGCTTATATAGGCGCCCACAAAAAAGCCCGGACATGTCCGGGCTTTTTCATGTCGCCTGCATTTACTGCGGCGAGGTTTCCAGCGGTGCTGGGGTCGGGACCGGCGTGGTCTCGATGGTATCGATTTCGCGCTGGATGGATTCTTCCACCGAACCTGGCTTGGCAGGTTTTTCTTCCGGCTGCGGCGCGGGCTGAGCGGGCTGGGTGGCCGGGCTGACCGTGGTGTCGCTGCTGCCGCCGAGGATTTCCTGGTCCTTGCTCACGCCGGGCATGAAGTCGCCGGACAGGCTGACCAGTTGGTCGCTCTCGTTGAAGAAGATGCTCATGCGTTCCTGCTGGCGTTGGCCGCCACCAGGCTGCAGACTGTACAGGTAGTCCCAACGGTTGGTGTTGAACGTATCCTGAATGAGCGGGTTGCCCATGATAAACCTTACTTGCCGGCGGGTCATTCCCGGGCGCAATTGGTCTATCATGTCCTGCGTAACGACATTGCCCTGCTGGATGT